>JALRKI010000145.1 GCA_023254815.1 Flavobacteriaceae bacterium | reverse complement strand
TGTCAGTTTTTAGTAATTTTATGATGTTCTTTGAGATATTTAGAAATTAAGTAGAATAGCTTTTAGTAGCTTTTCGAGACTGGTTTAGAGCACAAAAAAAGCCCTACATCTCTGTAAAGCTTTTGCTCCCCCTGCTGGACTTGAACCAGCGACCCTCTGATTAACAGTCAGATGCTCTAACCAACTGAGCTAAGGAGGAATGTTCAATTGGAGGGCAAATATAAATTATTTTTAAGTCCCACCAAACAGAATTTCCTTAAATCATCTAGCCGGTAATGGCCTTAAAAATATCGTTGCCATTGGCAAACAATACTAACGCAATTAGGATGAAAAACCCAACGGTTTGGGCATATTCCATAAATTTGTCGCTAGGTTTGCGTCCACTGACCATTTCAAACAACAAGAACATCACATGACCCCCATCCAACGCCGGAATGGGCAGCAAGTTGAGTACCCCAAGCATGATCGACAGGAATGCCGTTATGCTCCAAAAAGTGGACCAACTCCAGCTGTCTGGAAAAATATCGTAAATGGCTTTGAAGCCCCCCACACCCTTGTAAGCTCCTGTACTTGGGCTGAAAATAAGTTTCAATTGTCCCCAGTAGCTTCCCATTTTTTCGGCAAACAATCGGCCACCTGCGCCAATACTTTCTGCAAAGCTGTAATTTTTTTGAACGATGTCAAAGTAACCTAAAGAAGCAAACTCTTGATAGGTTCCCCCAGGATAAACGCCAATCTTACCATTGTCGTCCACTCTCATCTGGCGGGTCAAAGTCTTTCCATCGCGCAATATCTGAACTGAAATACTTTGCCCCTTCAAGGTGCTGAGCGCTTCGCTCACCTCATCGTAGTATGGCACTGAAATGTCCTCAAAGGACACAAAAACATCTCTGGGCTGCAAATCCACCTCGACATTTAATGAGGAGGGATCGACACTTCCTACCATAAAAGGCATGCGCAACTCTACAAAGCTGCGATCACCGCTGTCGCTCAACTGACCCAAAAAATCATTGGGAAAATCTAAGGTCATTATGGTGCCATCACGCTCGATGGTCATGGTCTTGGTTTCTAAAAAATAGGCTTTGATATCAGAATAATTCTTAATCGGCTTATCATTAATAGCTATAATGTCATCGCCTGTCTGAAGTCCAAAGTCCTCAAGCAATGGGTTGGCAATCCAATAGCCGTCTTTGATGCTGCTGGTGGCGATATCCGATTCGCCATAACCGAACGCCATACCAATGTAAATGATATAGGCCAAAATGAAATTAACAGTTACCCCACCAATCATAATGATCAGCCGCTGCCATGCTGGCTTGGTTCGGAACTCCCAAGGCTGTGGCGGAAGGGCCATTTGCTCCTTATCCATGCTTTCGTCAATCATTCCAGAAATCTTAACGTAGCCCCCTAAAGGCAACCAACCAATGCCATAAACCGTGTCTCCAATTTTCTTTTTAAATAACGAAAACTTGACGTCGAAGAACAGATAAAATTTCTCCACTCTGGTTTTAAACAATTTGGCAGGAATAAAATGACCTAACTCGTGCAGGACTATGAGCAGGGATAAACTTGATAAAAATTGGGCAATCTTAATGACAATTTCCATAAATAGGGATTAATTTCGAAACGCAAAGGTACTGCTTTGAAGCCAAATCAAAGAACAGAACAAATGGGTCTATTGCTTGACAATGATTTTTTCCACTCGACCTTTATTGGTTTCAAATACCAACACAAGTTGTCCAGCCGCAATTCCCGATAAATCAATGTCATTTGAGGGTTTCAATTTCTTGAGCAATTGCCCCTGGGTATTGTAAATGCTAACCGATTTAATCTTCATTCCAGCAGCTTCAACGCGTAGGCTGTCGAAAGTCGGATTGGGATAAACCCTCAAATCAGACTGCCATTCATGGCTAGAGAGTCCCAAGGTAACACTATTGCCATTTGAAATGAGATCCTTTTCAGGATCAAAAACGACGTCGGTAACTTCAAAGTTAGTGGCAACGGTAAATGATTGCCCGTTAGAGGTGTGATTCAAAAGAACGTCTTGTTGTTGACCATTGGCGCCAGTAAATCGTACCTTTATTTCAGCTTCGAAAAAATCAACAGATTCGTGGCTCTGCGTTTGATTCAAAGTTATTACAATTTCATTTGAGCTATTGGTGGTCCATTGCAGGGTATAAGAAGGGTAGCCCTCACGGTACAACCAATCTTGAAAAAATTCTGTCAAACTATTGCCATAGGCTGCCTCCATGATGGGTATGAAATCTACTGTTTTTGCATAGGCGTAAGCCAAATCGGGATGACTGAGATAGGTTTGTACCCCTTGAAAAAAGGCCTGATCCCCCATCTTCTTGCGCAACATGTGTAAGACCATAGACCCTTTGTTGTATGTCAATCTAGAATTGAAAATCCGACCCACATTGGTGGTGTCAGATTCCGCCAAATAGACAGTCCCATCAGGTTGTGAAGTAATTGAATTGATCTTACTTTCCTTCCATTCTAGATGGCCTTGTGGTCCATCCAAATGTTCGCTCACTAGACCGGTTAAAAAAGTAGCAAAGCCCTCGTTGAGCCAAATGTCCCTCCAACTGCCACAAGTGATTTTATCCCCAAACCACTGGTGAGCCAATTCATGAGCGATCAACCCACGGCTAAATCCTCCCATGAAGGATACTGTAGTATGCTCCATACCGCCTCCCCAACCAAACTGGGCATGACCGTACTTTTCGTCCTGGTAGGGATAGGGTTCAAAGAGGTCAATAAATAAATTCATAATATCTACTGTCACTGCTGTGCTGGCTTGACTCGACTCCAATGTTTCGGGGTAAACGTAATTGATAATTTCGAAAGGATTACCATTATTATCCACCGTATGACTATAAACGTAATAATTGGTTACTGCAAAAGCAACCAGATAGGCCGGAATGGGATGCTGATGCCTGTAGTGCGTAGTTTTGAAACCGTTTAATACTGTTTGACCTTGTTCCATACCATTGGAAACCGCAACGTATTCTTCTCCATCGGCATTGGCGACTGGAGTAGTTATCTTTACGTCCAAGACGTCGATTTTATCGTTCAAATCTTGCTTGCAGGGCCACCAGCCTTTAGCCCCATAAGGCTCGGATAAGGTCCAAACAATGGGGTCATCGTTATGGGTCGTGGCCTCATATGACCCAAAGCCCGAACTAATAGGATTGCCAGAATAAGTTACAGCAATTTCTCCAACGGCATTAGCCGACAAGGTATTGGAAAAAGTGATGGTCAATTCATCGGTCAAATTCTGATTAAAGGCCAATGCCACGCCATTCATGCTCACGTTGCTGACAACCATGTTGTTGGACAAATCAAAAGTTATTCCAGCCATATCAGATTTTGCCCGGAAAGTGGTTGTTACAGTGCCGGCAATAGAAGAATTTGCAGGATCAACCTGAATTTCCAAAAGTTGGTGTTGAACGTCGTAGTTGGCTGTATTTGGATTGATGAGCAAGTGCTTCATGGCAAGGGAGCGCTCTGACTCCCATTGACTGAATTGATCTACTTCTTGCTGGGCAAACAAAGTGACGGTAAAAAATAAAAAAAGAAGATGTTTCATAACATTAGGTCTATTTTGGCCAACGGAGTGACGATTGTGTTGTAATTTTGTGTGAAGATAATAAAATAACCCTCTTCTAATACATTTTAAATGTGGCGATTTATTAGGCAATACCGTACGCTATGGCTCGTTCTCGGACCGTTGTCAGTAATTATTGTTTTTCTGATCTACAGCATTCTCAAACCCGTGAAACGCTTGCCCATATACCAACCTGCCATGGTCAATACTGAATTGGTGGACAGCACGATACAGCATCAAATCAACTATCACAAAATAGCAAATTTTAGTTTGACCAACCAAAATGGAGAAACCATCACCGAAAAAACATTCGAAAATAAAATATACGTCGCAGACTTCTTTTTCACAACATGTCCCAGCATTTGCCCGGTAATGACTAAAAATATGACCGAAGTGCAAGCGAGCATTCTTGACGACCCCGAAGTCATGCTGCTCTCTCACACAGTAACCCCCGAAATAGATTCCGTGGCTCAATTAAAAGCCTATGCCACCAAAAATGGGATTGTGGACAGCAAGTGGCATCTGGTCACAGGAGATAAAAAACAGATTTATATGTTAGCTCGAAAGTCCTATCTCGCAGTCAAAGAAGATGGGGATGGCGGACCAAACGACATGATCCATACCGAGAACTTTATGCTGATTGATAAGGAAAAACGTATTCGAGGATACTACGATGGCACTAAAAAAGAAGAAATCGAGCGATTGCTCAACGATATAAAAATTCTTAAGACAGCTTATTCAGACTGATTCCTTTTGTCTAAATTTGCTTCTTTAAAATCAATCTAAATAAGGATGCCTACAATTGCGGACTTAAAGCTAGGTCAATCGGCTACCATTATCGACTGTTCTTCGGAAGCCATTCCGTTCAAATTACTGGAGATGGGTTGTTTACCTGGAAACAAGGTGAAACTGCTGCAAGTAGCACCCTTTTTAGACCCTCTTTATTTGAACATTGATGATGCGTTTGTGGCAATACGCCGAGATACCGCTGCGCTGATTTGTATTGAAATTGATCCTGATGAGTAAACAAATCAATGTCGCACTCATCGGGAATCCAAATACTGGAAAAACCTCTGTGTTCAACGCCTTGACAGGGTTGAATCAAAAAGTGGCTAACTATCCTGGCATCACCGTTGACAAAAAAGAAGGCTTGTGCAAACTGTCCAGAGTGCTCAAAGCACACATACTTGACCTTCCTGGTACTTACAGTTTGAATGCGTCCTCTTTGGACGAGAATATTGTCATTGAACTGTTGCTCAACAAAAACAACAAGGATTTCCCAGATGTTGCTATCATTGTGAGTGATGTGGAAAATTTTAAAAGAAATTTACTGCTCTTCACCCAAATAAAGGATCTGGAAATTCCTACTATTTTGGTCATTAACATGGCCGATCGTATGTCGGCCAAAGGCATTTCTCTCGATATTCCCTATTTGGAAAAAGTCCTAAAAACCAAAATCGCTTTAGTCAGTGCCCGCAAAAATACGGGAATTGCCTATCTGAAAACCCTTATTTCAAACTACCGAGAACTCTCTTTGGAGCCTTGTCTAAACGCTTCGTCCATAGACCCAACCTATTTTGACCAGTTGCAATCGGCCTTCCCTAACCAACAGCTTTATAAACTCTGGCTGGTCATTACTCAAGATGTTAATTTTGGAAAAATCAATCGACAAGAGATGGATGTGGCAGTCTTCAAAACCAAATCCAAATCTGATCTCAAACGACTGCAGCAAAAAGAGACCATCAAAAGATATCAGTTCATCAATAATGTGCTCAAACAGGGCCAAACTATTGACCTCAGTAAAGCCAAAGACTTTCGAGCAACCCTAGACCGGATTACCATGCACACGTTTTGGGGTTATATCATTTTTTTCGTAGTCCTATTGTCTATTTTTCAGGCCATTTATGACTGGTCGAGTACCCCAATGGATTACATTGATGCTTCATTTGCTCAATTGTCGGAATGGACAAAGGCAACCTTGCCTTCTGGGGTATTTACAAATTTACTCGCCGATGGAATCATTGCAGGCATTGGAGGCATTGTCATCTTTATACCTCAAATCGCATTTTTGTTTCTATTCATTGCGATATTGGAAGAGATAGGATACATGAGTCGTGTGGTTTTTCTCATGGATCGAATAATGAGGCGATTTGGTTTGAGCGGCAAAAGTGTTATTCCGCTGATATCGGGAACGGCATGCGCCATTCCTGCAATCATGGCCACCCGAAACATCGAAAATTGGAAGGAACGGTTGATTACCATTTTGGTTACCCCCTTCATTACCTGTTCGGCTCGTTTGCCAGTGTATCTTATTATCATTTCATTAGTGATTCCTCAAGGCAGGTTTCTTGGATTGAGCTACCAAGCCCTCACTCTCATGTCGTTGTATCTCATAGGCTTTGGCATGGCCATCCTTTCTGCGGCTACTTTAAATAGGATTCTACAATTTCGTTCAAAGTCCTTTTTTGTCGTTGAAATGCCCTCTTTTAAGGTGCCCCTGATCAAAAATGTGGCCATTACGGTGGTAGAAAAAACCAGGTCTTTTGTTTTTGAGGCTGGTAAAATTATCCTCGCCATTTCTGTTTTAATCTGGGTTCTGGCTTCTAATGGCCCTGGCGACTCGTTTAAAAATGCCTCCACTATTGTCAAACAAGAGTACGTGGATTTAGATTCTTATCAAGTCGATCAAAAAATTGCAGCCTATAGACTTGAACACTCCTATATCGGACTCATTGGCAAGTCGATAGAGCCTTTAATACGTCCTTTGGGTTACGATTGGAAAATTGGTATTGGCTTGGTGACCTCATTTGCCGCTCGCGAAGTATTTGTAGGAACCTTGGCCACAATTTACAGCGTAGGAGGGAACAATCCCGACACCTTAAAACAAAAAATGTCTGCCGAAAAAAGAGCAGATGGCAGCGCAATATTTTCTCTCGCCAGTGGAATTTCTCTATTACTTTTCTACGCTTTTGCCATGCAATGCATGAGCACATTGGCCGTGGTGAAGCGTGAAACCAATTCATGGAAATGGCCTCTAATTCAATTGTTTGGAATGACCTTTATCGCCTATCTTATTTCTTTAATTGCTTTTCAACTCATTCAATAAGTTCTACCCATGACTCCATTGGTTCAGTATATTTTAACAGGAATAGCGGTCATGGCTGCAATAGTATTTTTGCTCCGCAAATTCTTACCAAAAAAAACAAAAAAATCTTGCGGAACTGATGATTGTGGGTGTCACTAGTCCTAGCCCAGTGCTACATCAAGTACCATCATGAGAATGAAACCTCCAATAAATCCCAAAGTGGCAACGTCTGTGTATTTATCCTGTTGTGTTTCGGGGATGACCTCCTCAACGACCACGAAAATCATGGCTCCAGCGGCGAAGGCTAATGCATAAGGCAAAATAGGAGTAAAAAAAGTCACCGCCATTGCCCCAATAACAGCTGCTATAGGTTCGACAAGGGCTGATGCTTGACCGTACAAAAAGCTCTTGCGTCGGCTCAAACCATGTCTGCGCAAAGGCATAGAAACGGCTATACCTTCAGGAAAATTCTGAATGCCAATTCCAATAGCCAAAATGACCGCTCCCGCAATTGACGCTTCGGGCATTCCTACAGCAACTCCTCCAAACAGCACACCAACCGCCAATCCCTCTGGAATGTTGTGTAGCGTAATGGCTAGAACTAACAAAGTAGTTCTTTGCCAAGGCGTTTTAATCCCTTCACTTTCTTTGAAATTGATATGTACGTGAGGTAAAACCTTATCTAATCCATAGATAAACAAAGCGCCTATTGCAAAACCAATGGCTGCCGGGAGGACCTTGACAAATCCCTCGCCTGGACTCATTGCGATACCGGGAGCCAGCAGACTCCAAAAGCTGGCGGCGACCATAACTCCACCAGTAAATCCCAACATCCCGTCTAGTACCGCTCTGTTCATGGCTTTGACCATAAACACCAAAGAAGCTCCCAAAGCAGTCATGCCCCACGTAAAAACAGTAGCAAGAAACGCCCCAAGAACAGGATCTATGCTTTCAAAAAAAGCAATTAAGGAATCCATAGTTATTTTGTATTAATCCCAACAAATTTAACGAAAATCTGCAAGCACAAGGGAAGGCAGTTGTCCAATTTACGAGGATAAATTCTTACCTTTGTAATTCAAAAAATGAAACTTATGTATCCACCCGAACTTGTACAGCCCATGCGCGACGAACTTACAGCGGTAGGTTTTGAACAAATTTCTGACGCTAACCGCGTTGAAGAGGCCATATCTCAATCTGGAACCACATTGGTAGTTGTCAATTCGGTTTGTGGATGTGCTGCTGCCAATGCCCGTCCAGGCGCACGAATGTCATTGGCCAATGTCAAAAAACCCGATCATTTGGTGACAGTATTTGCAGGCGTTGATCATGAAGCTACTTCTCGGGCTCGTGAATTGATGGTTCCATTTCCTCCAAGCTCTCCTTGTATGGCCTTATTCAAAAACGGAGAATTGGTTCACATGCTCGAAAGACATCACATAGAAGGTCGTCCTGCCCAATTGATTGCAGAAAATTTGATTAGCGCCTATAACAGTTATTGCTAAAACTCAAGTTGTTTTGAAGCATTTGCTGTCTTATCCACTCTCGATAATTTTCTATTTCTTTTTTGTAATATCCCTTTTAGTTTTTCATCCAATCCAGTGGATGGCATTGAACGGTTTTGGCTATAGGGCTCATAAAAAATCTGTTGACGTACTCCAGATTTTATTGATTAGGTTTTTAGGAATTTTGGGAAGTACGGTGAAAATAATCGACCTTAATAAATTGCCAACCGACAGACCTCTTATCATTGTAGCAAACCACCAGAGCATGTTTGACATACCCCCAATCATACATCATTTTAGGAAGCATCACCCCAAATTTGTCGGTAAAGCATCCTTGGGCAAGGGAATCCCTTCGGTAAGTTACAATTTGAAACACGGCGGTTCGGTTTTAATCAATAGGAGTAACGCCAAGTCAGCTCTCGAAATGATCAAAAAATTCGGAGAATACATTCAAAAAAACAATTATGCCGCCGTTATTTTTCCAGAAGGCACAAGGAGTTCCTCAGGAATTCCCAAGCCGTTTAAAATCAACGGCCTTAAATCATTGTTTGAAAACATTCCTAATGCATTCGTAGTTCCCATCACCATTAACAATACATGGAAAATTACTGGGAAAGGTCATTTCCCCTTAGGAATTGGGGCTCAAATTAGTTTTCTAGTGCATCCCGCAGTCGAAATAGGAGATAAGGATCATGAGACTCTCATATCTGAATTGGAATCCACTATCACTTCAAAGGTGATTTTGGCTTAGCGTCCTGGAAAATTAGCCCGTCTCTTATTGATAAAGGCATTGGTCCCTTCCCTGAAGTCCTCGGTCTCAAAACATTTACTGAACTCGTCAATTTCGATCTGATAACCATTGACCCCATCTTGATAGTTGGCATTGACGGCCTTAATAGCAGAGGCAATGGCTACACTAGAATTTCCCATAATCTTTTCTGCAATGGAATGGCAAAGAAGCATCAGGCTTTCTAACTCAACCACATGATTGACAAGGCCCATCGAGAGCGCCTTATCCGCATTTACCATTCCACCGGTCATAATCATTTCAAGAGCTCTTCCTTTGCCAATCAATTGTGGCAGTCGTTGTGTTCCTCCGTAGCCTGGAATTACTCCAAGCGAAACTTCGGGTAAGGCCATTTTTGCATTGTTTGAAGCCACTCTAATGTGGCAAGACATGGCCAATTCCAGACCTCCTCCGAGACAAAAACCATTGATTGCCGCTATGACCGGTTTGTTGGAATGCTCTATCAAATCGCACAATTCCGTGTGACCTCTTTGGGATAATTCTTTTGCCTGAGATGCAGTAAATTCAGAAAACTCTTTGATGTCTGCTCCAGCCACAAATGCCTTTTCACCGCTTCCGGTTATTATAATTACTCTACAGGCTGGATCTTTCTGAGCAGCTGATATAGCGCGATTGAGATCCATAACCGTATCGTAGTTTAAGGCGTTGAGCTTGTCAGGTCGATTAACGGTAATTATTGTTACGCCCTGATCTGTTTGGTAAAGAAGGTTGTCAAATGTCATGTGCTAGTTTTTAGAAAATTCAATATAAAATGTAGTGCCAAATGAGGGGATGCTTTCAAAAAAAATGCGCCCCCCATAACTGTCCAATATGGTTTTTACAATGGGAAGTCCCAAGCCCATTCCACTGCTTTTGGTAGTGAATTTGGGTTCAAAAATCTTTTTTTGATTCTCAAAGGCAATCCCTAAACCGTTGTCCTTAACGCCAATCTTCACCGTATCTTCCGTTTTTGTCACCGTTACGGCAATGATAGGGCTTTTTCCTTTTGGAACAGATTGTATGGCATTCTTAATTAGATTGGTCATGATCCGAATCAACTGAGTGCGGTCGAAGTTGGCATACACTTGTTCTTCAGGCAAATTGAGCGAAATC
>JALRKI010000139.1 GCA_023254815.1 Flavobacteriaceae bacterium | reverse complement strand
TTAGCCGCACTAAGATCGTCAAGCGTTACGGTTATTTTATTGTTGTTATTTAACCTTAGTTTGACCAAATCTGTACAAAATTTATCTAAACAGAAACTGAATATAATTGTAGATAATTCTCAGTCAATCAAATTTTTAAATCAAGATTCTCTTTTATTGAACTCGGTTGACTATTTGAAAAAGCAAAGGGTTCTAAAGGACAAGTTCGATGTGAATTTTTACACAATTGGTGAGCATTTTATGCGTGGCGATTCAATCGACTTTAGTGACAAACTAAGCAATTTTTCAGAAGCCATAAAGTCGATTAATGACAATAATAGGGAAGGTTCAGTAACTATTCTGCTTTCTGATGGTAACCAAAATTATGGTTCAAAGGCTCATTTCGTGGTGGATAGTTTGAGTCAGGTAGTTTTTCCTGTAGTCTTTGGTCCATTTGAATCTCCTTTTGACTTGAGTATTGAAACCGTTCAGCACAACCCATTTGCCTTTAGCGGTAACCAATCTGAAATTGAGGTAGTAGCACATTCAAGTGAAAATACCGATCAAAAAGTAGTTTTAAAGGTCATTGCTGGAAACAAAGTTGTATCACAAAATAGCGCGTCTTTTAGGGAAACTAAAAGCCAAATGATTAAAATGGTCTTACCTCCATCTAAACCAGGGGTTAACCGCTACAAGGTGAGGATAGAATCAGGAATAAATGAAAATAGCTTGTCCAACAATGAGTTCAGTTTTGACCTTGAAACAATTGATGAATCCAGTAGGGTTGCCATCGTCAGCAGGATTGTTCATCCAGATATTGGGGTGTTTGTTAAGGCCATTAACGCCCTAGAGTCTAGCACCACTGCTGTTCTCACTCCGACAGAGTTTTTGGCGCAAAAGGATCAGTTTCAAACCGCCTTGATTTACCAACCCAATCAATCTTTCGCTGAAATACTTCAATGGATACAGAAAACTGGTTTTCAGGCAGCTTGGATAATAGGGACTGACACCGATACCAATTGGCTCAATCAATCGCAAAATTGGTTTAAACTTGAACCAACAAACGAGTCAGAATTGTATGACATTGCTTACAACCCTGATTTCAATTTGTTTACTATTGAATCTTCAGACTTTTCCAATTGGCCTCCTATTGAGACAAGTTTTGGATCGGTCACATTTAATATTCCCAATACACCTTTATTCTATAAAAAATATAGAGGAATTATTCTTAAAGAAGATCCTCTTTGGACTTTGTTTGAATCAAATGGCTCAAAAGGCGCTCTATTGAGAGGTGAAAATTTTTGGAAATGGAGAGCTCAGACCTACTTAAATACAGGAAATTTCCAAGCCTTTGATGCACTTATAGGACAAGTGGTCAGATTACTGTCCAATTCAGTGAATCGCGATCAACTTCAATTGACCTATAAAACGATATACGATGAGACTGACAGTAAGGAAATTAGTGCACTATGGTTGAATGACAATCTAGAAAACAATCCAAATGAAGTTTTAGAACTTAATATCACGAACCAAAATACCGGATTTTCTGAAACACGGAATATGGTATTCCAATCGGGCAGATATCGGATGTCCATAAATGACCTGTCTGAAGGCAATTATAATTTTGAGGTTGTGGTCAATGGTTCAATAAGAAAAAAGGGAAATTTTGAAATTTTGAACCGAAGAATTGAAGAACATCAGTTATCGGCCAATTTTGAAGACATGAATTTATTGGCCTCCGCATCTGGAGGAAAGCTTTTTACGTCCGATAATCTCGAGGATTTGGTTGAATTGATTGCAAAATCTGATCGTTATCGACCTGTTGAAAAGGTTAGCCAAAAAATTGTACCTTTACTCACTGTTTGGTGGTTTCTTGCCATCTTAATGTCGACCATGTCAGCGGAATGGTTTGCAAGAAAATACAACGGATTACTTTAACTAAATTTTTTTATATCATGGAAAGATTACCAAAAATAGGTCTGCCTTTAATTTTTGCCGTCATTGTTCTAATCATCTTAATTTCAAAGTCAACCTTGACCATTGATTCTGGTCAAGCAGGAGTCTTGTATCGGACTTTCGGCGGAGGTGTTGTTATTGATGAACCACCTCTGGGCGAAGGATTTCAAATTATAGCACCTTGGAATCGGGTCTTCGTTTATGAAGTCCGCCAGCAAGAGGTTTTTGAACAAATGAATGTATTATCATCGAATGGATTAGACATCAAACTTGATGCTTCTGCTTGGTTTCAGCCTATTTACAATGATTTAGGGAAGCTCCATCAAGAGAAGAGTGATCAATACAAGCAACGGGTTTTACTGCCAGCAATCAGATCGGCTGCCAGAAGTGTAGTCGGGAGATACACACCAGAACAGCTTTATTCGAGTAAAAGGGACGCTATTCAAGCTGAGATTTTCGAAGAAACTAAGGCCATCGTCGAACCGCAATACATTCAATTGAATGACGTATTGGTAAGAGATGTGACATTACCTTCAACTATTAAGGATGCCATTGAGCGCAAACTTCGTCAAGAACAAGAATCTTTGGAGTATGAATTCCGTTTGGAAAAAGCTTCAAAAGAGGCCCAGCGACAAATCATTGAGGCACAAGGAAAGGCCGATGCCAATAAATTACTGAGTGCTTCTCTCACTGATAAGATTCTTCAAGACAAAGGTATTGAGGCAACATTGAAGCTTGCCGAATCTCCGAACACTAAAGTAGTCGTAATCGGATCTGGAAAGGATGGCATGCCCATAATTCTTGGAAACCAATAATACTGTATTCCATAGTCTAAAGCCTCTTCAAGTATGGGCGCTAGTCACCGAGCCTATTATTTAGTTAAAATCCGTTTTTTGGGTCACAACTATCACGGATGGCAAAAGCAGCCCTACTTGAGAACATTACATGATGTTATTAACAAAACTGTCAAATATGTTCTAGACGAAGGTGTTCATTTTAAAATCTTGGGAGCCAGCAGAACCGACGCACAAGTTTCTGCACAAGACTCAGCCTTCGAATTGTTTTTATCAGAACCTCTGTCGGATGAGAAGCGATTTTTCTCAGATTTTAACGACAACTTACCCCAAGATATTCAATGCACATCAATAAAGTGTGTGTCAAAAAAATTTAATATCATTCAAGATTCGAGCTCGAAATCTTACAGATATTACTTTGCTTTTGGAGAAAAAAGTCATCCATTCTCTGCACCGCTCATAACAACATTTTTGGGACCACTAGACTTGAAACTGATGAAACAAGGTGCCAAATTGTTTCAAGGGACTCATTGCTTCCGACCTTACTGTTACAAGCCAAAACCAGATTCACAATATATTAGAACGATTTCCAAATGCAAAATAGTGACTAACCGTAGGTTGAAAGCCAATTTCTTCCCTGAAAACACTTATGCCCTTGAAGTTGTAGGTAAGGGATTTTTGAGACATCAAGTTAGACTGATGATGGGAGCCTTGGTAAGACTAGGAAAAGGGGAGAGGACTTTAGAAGATATCAAAATGAGCCTTTTCGAAGACTTTCCGCATAACGAAACTTATGTTGTACCTGCAACGGGACTTGTTTTAGAGTCCACAGAATTTAAAACCCAATGACACATGAAAGGAATTATTACAGATGAAGTTTTTGATTTTCTCAAATCAATTGAACGAAACAATGAAAGAGAATGGTTTAACCACAACAAGAAATCGTTTAAAAATGCAGAAAAACAAGTCAAGGATTTCTGCGAGCAAGTGTTTGAGCTGCTCTCACAGCACGACAAGTTGGATTCCTACAAACTGTTCAGGATATACCGTGACGTCCGATTTTCTAAAAACAAAGCACCTTATAAAACTCATTTCGGATGCAGTTTCAAACGAGAACATCCAGGACTAAGAGGAGGATATTACGTTCACATTCAGCCTGGCAAGTCATTTATAGCAGTTGGTTTTTGGGAACCAAATAGTGCCGATTTAAAAAGAATCCGACAAGAATTGGACTATGAAGCCGTTGAATTGCGAAGAATATTGTCACATGACAAACTCAGCTCAGTTTGGGGTTCACTCAAAGGCGAACAACTCAAAACAGCTCCACGTGATTTCCCAAAGGACCATCCAGATCTTGATTTGATCAGATACAAGCAGTATTTATTGATCAAAGAATTTACGGACGAAGAAGCGATGAAATCTAGTTTCGCAGCCGATGTTTCTGAAACAATTAGGGCTGCGCGACCTTTTTTAAATTGGATGTCCAATGCTTTGACTACCAATTTGGATGGCGAATCAATCCTCTAAATTGTCCAGTAAAATGATGTTGTCAATAATTCTCTGCTGAAGCAAGTCGGCAATGCGCTTGCTCAAATTCTGACTGTTAGAGTTGAATTCCATTAATTCAAGAACAGTAAAATGGCCTATGACAATGCCAAGCAAAGTGTTTTTTAGTTTCAAATCCCTGTTGAGTGCCAAATCAATGAATTTTTCCTTTTCTGGAAGTGACATGGCAGTGTAGTTGACTTTGTGACGTTGAAGAAAATTTTTGACCAATCCGATTATAATATCTTGTTGCAGTTTTAAAATTGGCCGAACTGTTTTGTTTTGAAAGGATTCCTCAGAGAGGGAAATCTTTTCTAAGTCTATAGTGGAGATGTGAGGTCTTAGGCTCAAAAGCGTTTGGTCTCGGTCGTTCATTCTAGATTGATTGTAGATTGATGATTAGATATTTAAAGAATATATAATTTGACATAATATAAATTATAGCCAAAATGAATTAGTTAATATGTTGATTTACATAGGATTAAAAATCCCCTATTGTCAATCAAATTACAAAAATATGATAAACTAAATTCTCATATATTGTTACTCTAACAGTTTGGCCAGTCTTGAGGTAATATGCTTTCTACTGTAATTTGAAGCGTCGAATATTACCTTGTTAAGTTGACCTTTTTCGAATTGATCGAAATACTCACACAATCTTTCGCAATTTAGATTCGAGTCATCCGACAGAAAAAATGAATCTGGATAATTGGACAATATTGAATAGACATCTGAATTTTCAGGAGTAATCGCAGCTA
>JALRKI010000042.1 GCA_023254815.1 Flavobacteriaceae bacterium | reverse complement strand
CCACTTGGAACGACAAAAGGGAGGCATTGGAATGAGGGGTCCTGGAGAGACTGAAATTGAAACGGACCGACGTATAGTTCGAGAAAGGATTGGCTTACTCAAGGAAAAGCTCAAGGCGATTGACAAACAGATGGCTGTTCAACGTGGCAATCGAGGAAAAATGGTTCGGGTAGCCTTGGTGGGTTATACCAATGTGGGAAAATCTACATTGATGAACAGCATCAGCAAGTCCGAAGTTTTTGCTGAGGATAAATTGTTCGCGACTCTCGATACGACTGTTCGAAAGGTGGTGATTAAGAATTTGCCTTTTTTATTAAGTGATACTGTGGGATTTATTCGAAAACTGCCCACGCAATTGGTGGAGGCTTTCAAAAGCACCTTGGATGAGGTTCGAGAAGCCGATTTTCTGATTCATGTGGTAGATTTGTCACACCCGAACTTTCAGGACCATATGGATTCTGTAAATGCCATATTAATCGAAATTGGATGCCCAAATAAGCCTACATTAATTGTTTTCAATAAGATTGACAACTATCAACCCGAACCATTCGACGAGACTGACCTTTCGATTGAGAGAAGTTCAAAGCACTATAGCCTAAAGGAATTAGAAAGTAGTTGGATGGCCAAAATGGGGACGCCTGCCGTATTTGTCTCGGTGACCAAACAACTCAACATGGAACATTTTAAAGAAGCGCTTTATCAAGCGGTCAAACAAATTCATGTCACCCGTTTTCCCTACAATCACTTCTTGTATCCCGATGACTTCGACGAATTGGATTAAAAGGCAAAATTAACACCTAGCCCAAAGATTTCTCTAACTTGTAAGCCAGCAAAGGCATTGTCGTCGTAGATCAATTGACCCATTATTGAAGTGTCCAAATATTTGTTGATTTTCAGACCAACATTCAAGCTGTAATCGACATCAACATTTTGAAAGTTGTCTAAATAGTTTGAGAACAGGTGCAATATTTGTTCGACCGTCACATTTTCTGCGGCATTAAATTTCAAGTATCCCGATCCTGTAAACCCCAATTCATATCGTGAAGTTTCTCCTTGCGTAACTCCAAAATAATTTTCTCGATCGGCCGTAAACCGATTTTTGACAAAGGTAACTCTTGAGGTTGCGGGAGCCAGATTAAAAGAAAAGTTGTCGCTTTTCTTCCATTGGAAACCAGGACCTGAGGACAAAACGGCGGGAGACAGGAAATCGGTAAATTCTGTTCTTACACTGATACCCTGATTGTTTTTCGAATATTTATAGCCTCTTGTGAATTGCGTTTTGAAATTCAAAAACGCTGAAACATACCAGTTTTTTGGACCTTTTTTACCCACAATGGAATAGATTTCAATTCTGTCATCAGTTTTCTTTTCAAACGCGTCATCCTTGACTTTAATCAGACCATAGGCAGCTAGCAATTTGGTATCCCAATGCCAACGACCTTTGCCGTAATTGATTTCGTAATTGACTAAAGTGGTTCCAGCCAGATTGCTTTCTCCGCCAGCGGTCCAGTTAGTAAATGAAGATTGATTAAAAATAAAACTAAATTTTCCTGTTCTTTTCCAAGGGCTCGAAGGAATAGAGTCGACTTCCGATGATTGACTCCATGATGCAAAAGTAACGAAGACAACAAGTAGGCATATATTTTTCATTGAAAAAGGCTATTAAATTCACTCGTTTACAAAGGTAATTATTTATTATTCTTGAACAATGGAACGCTAGAGCAGGCCTCACCGAACATGACAGATTTTGCAATTGGCCTTAGCTTTTCAATCAGTTGTACAAATGCAGTTTTTGGGATGGGCTTGTTTGCGCAACCTTTGACAATAACTGGCTTACCGCTGTATTGAGAATAATCTATGTTTTCGAGGATAGTTTGAAAAATAGAAGAATCCAACGCCTCAACGTTGCCATAGCCAATTTTTAGTGCAAATGGAGCAAGATAAGAAGCTACAAGCATTGACGCCCAAGCTGGAACGATGGCGTCGGAGCTACAGCAAATAGCGACGTAGGAATTTTGAAAAATGGACCATTCTTTTTGTTTAAGAGCTTCTCGAAAAGACTGTTCTCTGAGAATCAATCCATCCTCTAGCCATTCTGCCATATCGACTTGAAATCTAGGAATATTGTCATAATAGTCTTCCAAGTCAATTACTACTAGTGGACTTTGTGCGACTCTATTGACTATGGACTCTTTCATTTAATTTATAGAAATCCTAATTCTAATTTGGCGGCTTCACTCATCAAATCTTGTGTCCACGGGGGGTCAAAAGTGATTTCAACCTCGGCACTATTGACCATATCAATCGACTTGATTTTTTCTTCCACTTCCAAAGGTAAAGTCTCGGCAACAGGACAATTGGGAGTGGTAAGTGTCATCAATATTTTGACGTCTGCATCCTCATTGACAAAAACATCGTAAATAAGTCCCAACTCGTAGATGTCTACTGGAATTTCGGGATCGAAAATAGTTTTCAATACGCCAACTACTTGTTCGCCTAATGCTTGAGTATCGATATGTGATTCGCTCATGAGTTTAATTTTGTTTGATATGCCAAAGCATAATATTTCATTTGATTTAACATGCTCGCTAGGCCATTGGCTCGTGTTGGGGACAAGTGTTCTTTTAATCCAATCTCATCTATAAAATCCGTACTGGCGGCCAGAATATGTTCTGGAGATTGGTTGGAAAACACCCTTATCAAAATAGCGATAATTCCTTTGGTAATAATGGCCTCACTGTCGGCTGAGAATCTGATAATGCCATTGTTCAAATCGGCTTTCAACCACACTTTGCTCTGACAACCTTTGATTAAAAGACTGTCATCTTTTTCATGGGGATCGATCAATGGTAGTGATTTGCCTAACTCTATCATGTATTCATAGCGCTGCATCCAATCATCGAAGAGTGAAAATTCTTCAATAAGGTCATTTTGTATGTCTTGGATACTCATTTCATTTGAAATTTAAGAATAAAAGATCTATGTCAACATCAATACAGCTTTTTTGACTGCAACTACAAAAGAGTCTATTTCTTCGTAGGTATTATAAAAAGCAAAACTCGCCCTTACTGTTCCAGGAATACCAAAATAGTCCATAATCGGTTGTGTGCAATGTTGTCCAGTTCGGACTGCTATTCCCATTTTATCCAAAATGACTCCAACGTCATAGGGATGGATATTGGCCACATTAAAAGAAATGACTGCTGTTTTGCGTTTGGCATTTCCGTAAATGGTCAGTCCATCAATTTCCGATAAGGCAGAAGTGGCGTATTCTAAAAGGTCGTTTTCATACTTGGCAATTTGGTCAAGTCCAATTTTATTGAGATAATCAACCGCGGCTCCAAAAGCAATCCCCCCGCATATATTGGGAGTCCCTGCCTCAAACTTATGGGGCAGTTCGGCATAGGTGGTCCTTTCAAAAGTCACTTCCGAAATCATTTCGCCGCCGCCTTGATAGGGAGGCAATTTTTCTAACAGTGCAGTTTTGCCGTATAACATGCCAACTCCCGTTGGACCACACATTTTATGAGCCGAAGCGACATAAAAATCTACATCCAAAGCCTGAACATCAACTTTTAAATGACTACAAGCCTGGGCGCCGTCAACCAAAACTGACGCGCCAAATTGATGTGCCGAATCGACAATTTCTCGGATTGGATTGATTGTTCCAAGTGTATTAGAAACATGATTAACGAAAACCAGCTTTGTTTGTGAACTCAACAGATTGGAGTAGGCCATCATGTCTAAGGTGCCGTCAGTTTTCATGGGAATAACTAAGAGCTTTGCACCACTTCTTTCGCACAGCATTTGCCAGGGCACTATGTTGCTGTGATGCTCCATGGCAGAAACTAATATTTCGTCGCTCGCTTTCAAAAAATTAGTATACCCTGATGCTACAATGTTGATAGCGTGAGTAGTTCCAGAAGTAAAAATGACCTCATTGGACTTTGGAACGTTGAAATGAACCTGCAAGGTTTGTCGGGCTTTTTCGTAGGCATCTGTTGCTTCTTGACTCAAGGCATGTACCCCGCGATGAATGTTGGCGTTATAGTTTTGGTAATAATCTACCATGGCGTCAATGACCTGCTGAGGTTTTTGGGACGTGGCGGCATTATCAAAATAAATCAGGGGTTGGCCGTTGATTTGCCTTTTGAGTATGGGAAAATCTAATCTAATTCTGTTGACATCAAAGGATGAATTTGATGTTGTCATAAATTGAATCCAATATTGACGCCCAATTTGTTGGCGATGAGTTTATTGATACGCTGTTTTAATTCGGGAATTTTGACTGATTCCAGAACATTGTTTGCAAAAGCATAGGTCAATAGACCCTGAGCTTCTTTTTTTGGAATTCCTCGGGTACGCATGTAAAATAAGGCGTCGTCGTCGAGTTGACCTACAGTACAGCCATGTGAGCACTTTACGTCATCAGCAAATATTTCCAATTGAGGTTTGGTATTGATGGTCGCCCTGTCACTTATTAAAATGTTATTGTTGGATTGAAAGGCGTTAGTTTTTTGAGCTGATTGATCTACCACGATACGGCCGTTGAAAACCCCTGTCGATTGGTCTCCAAAAATTCCTTTATAGTCTTGGTGGCTTTCACAGTTTGGGGCATTGTGATGGACCATAGTACTGTGATCCACGTGCTGATTTTCTCCTATAATGGTGATCCCCTTCAAAGTAGATTCAATTTGTTCTCCGTTTTGTGAAAAATTCAAATTATTGCGAATCAGCTTGCCTCCAAAAGAAAATGTATGAACACCACATTGACTATTCGCTTCCTGTTTGATAAAGGTGTGATCGATTAGGGAGGCCTGCTCAAAATCATTTTGAACTTTGTAATAATCGATATAACTGCGTCGCTCCCCAAAAATTTCTGTAACACAATTTGTAAACACTGGGTGGTTGTTCAAACTCTGATGCCGTTCAATAATTTGTACATGGGAATTTTCATCGGCGATGATCAAATTTCTTGGTTGCAGTAACATGGCCGAATCGTGTCCTGTTGAAAAGTGAACGATTTGAATGGGTTTCTCCACAGCCTTGTGTTTTGGAATATACACAAATGCACCCTCGTGAGCAAAGGCAGTGTTTAGAGACACCAAGCTGTCTTTGTTTGCAGCCTTATTGAAGTAATTTTCTATTATCGCTCTAAACTTGGGCTTGGTCAAAGCAGCAGACAACAGACAAATATCCATACCGTCGTGGGTTGTATGTGACAAGTGAGCCGAATAAACCCCATCAATAAAAACGATGGCATAACTGTCTAAATCGTGTAAGAAGTACTTCTTGACTTGACTGAAATCAATGGTTTTATCACTTTTAGATTCTAATGAATAATCTCTGTTGACAATTTTATTCAAAGAGGTGTATTTCCAAGCTTCTTCTTTTTTACTCGGAAAACCAGATTGCTCAAATACTTTGATGGCATCACCTCTCATGTCGTGGATATGATCGGATACCTCAATACTATTATCGAGGCCCCAAAATGACGATATGAGTTTGTCCTTGAGCTCCATGGTCTATGCGGTTACATCTGATTTGATCCAATCGTATCCCTTGGCTTCCAGTTCCAGAGCCAGTTCTTTTCCTCCCGATTTCACTATGCGACCATTGTAAAGAACGTGAACAAAGTCGGGCACAATGTAATCTAGAAGTCTTTGATAATGAGTAATGACAACAATAGCATTGTCTTTATTTTTCAAGGTGTTTACTCCGTCTGCTACTATTCTCATGGCGTCAATATCCAAACCAGAATCAGTTTCATCGAGTATCGCTAGTTTGGGTTCCAACATGGCCATTTGAAAAATTTCGTTGCGTTTTTTTTCCCCACCAGAAAAACCAGTGTTCAGGGAGCGGGACAAAAATTTACGATCAATTTCCAAAAGTTCAGATTTATCTTTAATTTTTTTCAGCATTTCGTTAGCTGGCATGTCTTCCAATCCTTTGCCTTTTCGGTTTTCGTTGATTGCAGTTTTGATGAAATTGGTCACCGAAACACCCGGGATTTCCACTGGATATTGGAAGGACAGAAAGATGCCCATGTGAGCACGCTCTTCTGCGGACAATTCTTCGAGGGAATTGCCGTCCAACTCAATACTGCCTTGGGTCACTTCATAATCCTCGCGTCCCGCAATAACCGATGCCAATGTGCTCTTGCCTGAGCCATTCGGCCCCATTATCGCGTGGACTTCGCCAGCCTTTATTTCTAAATTGATACCACGTAGAATATCTTTATCGTCAATACTAGCGTGTAAATCTTTGATTTTTAACATCTTAATTAATATGAATTATCCTACAGATCCTTCCAAGCTGATCTCTAATAGTTTTTGAGCCTCAATAGCAAACTCCATGGGCAGCTTATTGAGCACGTCTTTGCTGAATCCATTCACGATAAGGGCAATGGCTTTTTCGGTTGCAATACCCCTTTGATTGCAGTAGAATATTTGATCCTCTCCAATCTTACTGGTGGTCGCCTCGTGTTCTATTTTCGCCGTATTGTTTTTTGCTTCGATATAGGGAAAGGTGTGTGCGCCACATTCATCACCCATGAGCA
>JALRKI010000013.1 GCA_023254815.1 Flavobacteriaceae bacterium | reverse complement strand
CCGATGATATTCAGCAACGTTGATTTGCCCGATCCCGAAGAACCCATAATGGCCACCATTTCACCTTGTTCTACTTCCAAGTTAATTCCTTTCAAAACATGAAGTTGGGAATCCCCAATGGGATAAGATTTATGTAGATTTTTTATTGATAACATACAAAGTATTTTGATCTATGGAAAAAGAATCGCATCGGTTAGACTAATTGGTGAACAATTTGTTACAATAATATCTAATTAATACCCTCCTTTTTTCGTTGATAAATTTTAAATAGATAAAATCCTATTCCTCCGACCACAAGATAAGGTATCGCCATGAGGTACAAAATGCCGTCATTAATACCTTTGGCAGTGCCTTTTCCTTCCTCACTTTCAAGAACTGCTCGACACATTGCACACTGAGACTGTGTTGAAAAGCTTAGAGCCAACAATATTAATAAAAGTATTTTGGTTAATCTGACTTTCATTTAACTGTAATAGGGAGCAATCATCAAATAAACGACCACACCGGTAACAGCAACATATAACCAAATCGGAAAGGTAATTCGAGCCAATTTTTTATGTCTCTCAAAATCACCGGTCCATGCTCTCAAATAGGTGAACAATACCAGAGGAATGACCGCCATGGATAACAATATATGGGTAGTTAGGATGAAAAAGTACAAATAGCGTACTGGTCCCGCACCACCATATGGGGTTGAGTCACTGGTCATATGATAGGCAACGTACATTCCTAGAAACACCACCGAACAAAGCAAGGCTAGTTGCATCAATCTTTGGTGAATACGACGCTTTTGATTTTTTATAGCAACCAGAGCGCCAATGAGCAAAGCTGCAGTAATCCCATTGATGGTCGCATAAACTGGTGGCAAAAAGTTCAAGGAAGGCGCGTTAGGCAGTTTGATATTGAAAAGAACAACCACAACCAAAGGAATCGCAATTGAAACCGCAATGATTAATTTCTTGAACTTATTTGGATTTTTATTAGTAGGGATGCTCATTTAATAATTTATTTATGTCTTGAATTAGTATTGATATTTCCTCTTTTTGCCCATTATCTTCATTTGGTGTTTCATTCAACCCGTAATAATAAATCTTTGGGTTTCCAAAATCGTCTAATCTGGAACGAATATAACCTTCTTTATCAATCAAAGCAAAATTTCCTGAATGCTCAAACCCCCCTGCAACCTCTACATCTTCAGCAACAAATAAGTTGAATCCAACATTAGCCAACTCATAGATAGCCTCTTTGTTGCCAGTTAAAAAATGCCAATTGGGGTTGACAACGCCATAGCTCTCGGCATAGGCATTAAGCACCTCAGGCGTGTCAAACGTAGGATTTATGGTGATAGAAGCAATTCCAAAATCTTGTCTTTCTGGAAATTGGTTTTGTATGGTGACCAAGTTCCGATTCATGATTGGACATATCGAAGGGCAAGTAGTGAAGAAGAACTCCAAGACATAGACCTTACCCAGATAATCTTTATTGCTAATGGTTTCCCCTTGTTGGTTGGTAAATGAAAAAGCTGGCACTTTTCGCTTTTCGTCATTGTACAGGACATAAGCCAAGGGATCTCCATTATCCGTTTGAAGACCAATGTTTTGCGTTCTACTTTCCTCCCTGGCGACATCTGCGGAAGACAGGCGGTCCACGATTTTTGGAATGAAAAGTATGCCAAAAACCAGCACAATAAAGGCGATGCCGATGTATGAATAATTAGTTTTTCTCGCCATAAGAAGTCAAATTATCATTCCTTCGATTGTCGGACTCAAATGTTCCTTTACGCTTTTGACGATATTCTGTAAACAAAATACGGAGATCTTCGCTCATTTTGTTTTTCAAATCGGCCACTTTGGTGCAATCGTAACTGTACAGTCCATATGGTGCTGCGTTTGATTTCAATTCGGGTTTTGAGCGATCATCAAACCGGCCTCTTTGGTTTAAGTTCTTGTCAATAATATAGACCTGATTGAAACTATCGGAATCTCTACTGGTTGTGGTTAGAAGACTATTTTTGAATTGGTCAATACTATCTGGATCGCCAATGGCAAATTGCCAATATTTCAATTCGCTGTAAGAATACAATTCTTCCTCGAGTTTCCTCAAGTCGTCCTTGGCGGAATTGGGAGCAATCAAAATGATTTGAAACTTTTTAAACCCTTTAAACTTTTCATAAATCAGTTCCTTCAGATTTAAAACAGCGGTTGATTGATCCTTAGGTGAATAGCTCAAAATCCCCAAAACAGTCAAATGATCTTTGAGCATAACGGGCTCTCCATTGATAGATTCAAATGCAGTAAGTTCAGAAACGTTTTCTTTGACGACTTCAAGTGGGGTATAGTTGTGAACCGAGGGATATAGGAACAATAAGAAAACAACTGGAAGTAAAAACAAAACGCCTAGAATAAGCAATTTTTTTAGTGATTTATCAGCTTTCACAACCAAAATGTATTAGTAAAACGATTATATTTTTACTGTGAGATTCAGAAACAGAATTTCTTTCCGTTTCTAAAAGTCTCTTTTAATGTAACCAGAGCTATATATACTCTGAATGTATCCACCTTCTTGAAGAAGAATAAAAATGAGATATGCCACTAAGAATACTGCAGTCCAGACGACCATCCGTCTCAAAGCTACGGTTTCATCGCGCATGTGCATGAAGTCCCAGGTGATGTAGTAAGCTTTGACTAAGGTCAATAGAATAAAAATAAGATTGAGCGGCTTTAAAAAAATAAAGGGGGACAGAAAAACGTTGGCCAAAGTCGCTCCAAATCCACCCTCAAAGGGCGAAAGCAAAGCAGTCATTAAGACCTCTGGTTTGTAAATCCCAAGTGCAACTTCAACGGCGGTAACAATGGTAAGAAAAACCAAAACACCCCAAATTTTTTGGGTATTGGTTTTGAATTTAATCAGTCCTCTGAAAATTGAAAGTTTGTGTTGGTGAGCTCCCATAATTTTATTGATCGATATTTTTTAAACCAGATAGAAAAAAGTAAATACAAACACCCAAACCAAATCAACAAAGTGCCAGTACAATCCAACTTTTTCCACCATTTCATAATTTTTTCTTCTCTCATAAGTCCCTAGGATGACATTGAAGAAGATAATCACGTTGATGACAACTCCAGAAAAAACGTGGAATCCGTGAAATCCAGTGATGAAGAAGAAGAAATCTGCAAATAATGGAGAACCGTATTCGTTGACTTTCAAATTGGCTCCTTCTACTACCCGCTTGCCATTGGCTTTAATTTGGTGCAAAGAAGCTTCTCTACTCAACAAAGTTTTCTTTCCGTGAGCGTCCAAATTTTGTGTTCGAACAATCACATTCGAATGGGTTTCCATTCCAGCAATTACTTCTTGAAGGTTAAAAGTCGTGTGAGATCCTTCGCTTTCAAACCAAATACCATTTTTTGCCAAATGCTGTTCGCGCTCACTTTCAATAGGAGTTGCGAAGTCTCTCAGCGCCAAGCGGTGTCCAGTATCAGCATTGACAAATTGTAAAATCTGACCGCCCTTAGTTTGTACTGCTCCATAATCTCCTTTGATAAATGTGGCCCATTCCCACGCTTGAGAACCAACGAAAATCAACCCTCCAATGATAGTTAGAAACAAATACCAAGTGACTTTGTTTTTTTTCATGTGGTGTCCAGCATCAACCGCCAAAACCATGGTAACCGAGGACATGATCAAGATAAAGGTCATGAAGGCCACGTAAATCATTGGCAATTCCTGTCCGTGAACAAATGGAACGTGTGTAAATACCTCATCGGCAATAGGCCATGATCCTATATACTTGAATCGAGAAAAGCCATACGCAGCAAGAAATCCCGAAAAGGTCAAGGCGTCAGAAACAATGAAAAACCACATCATCATTTTTCCATAAGAGGCCTTTAAAGGGGCACTTCCCCCTCCCCAAATTTTACCTTCTGTTCCTGTGCTTGCGAGTGTTGAACTCATTTTATGTAGATTTAATTTGTTGCAAAAATAATGATTTTATGCGGTAATAAAAGAGCGTTTATACGGTAAATTCAGTCAAAAATTTTGTCCTAGTTTAAATAAAACCAAAAAAATTAAAAAGTAACGAAAAATATGAACAGATAAAGCCAAAGCAAATCGACGAAATGCCAGAAAATAGCTGCCATATCAAACCCAGTCATAGTAGACTTTGAATAGGCTCCTTTTTGATTCATGACCAATACAACACCCAAGGAAATTAATCCAGCCAAAACATGCAATATGTGTAAGACAGTGATCACATAAATGTAAGACATGGTTATGTTGCTCGTTGGGCCAGTAAAGTTGTAACCTAATGCAATAATTTGATTGAACCCATTAAACTGACTTACTGCAAAGGCTATCCCATTGACAATAGTCAAAGCAATAAAAAGCGATGTTCTTTGTCTTTGATTTTGTTTGAGTGCTCTTCGGGCCAAAACTAGACAAAGACTGCTTGCCAAAATAAAAGCAGTACTCCATGTAAAAGCCTTTGGTAAAACGTAATTATTCAGCCAATCGAGACGAGAACTGCTGACAATGAAGGCGCTGGTCAAGCCTCCAAATGTCATGACCAACGACACAATACCTACAATAACCATCATTTTACTGGCTCTGCTTTGCTTTTCGGCGGTACTTCCTTGTGTTAAATCCATAATTATAAAAGTTTATCTACCACGTAAATGATTTGCAGCAAAGTGATGTATAAAACACTAACAAGCATTAATGAACGCGCAGCAGCAGTAGTTTTATGAATGAATAATTTCACCGCAAAATAAATCATTACAATTCCAATCAATCCGACTAAAACTGCAGCAGTTAGACTAAGACTCAACTGTCCGGTAATGCCAAAAGCAGGGAGAATAGAAACAAGAACAGTCCAAAAGGTATAAAAAATGATTTGAGCTGCTGTGGCATTGTCAGGTTTGCCTGTTGGCAGCATTTTAAATCCAGCCCTCTTATAATCTTCGTCTAAAAACCATCCAATCGCCCAAAAGTGTGGAAATTGCCAAAAAAATTGGATCAAAAACAACATCCCAGGTTCTATATCAAAATCGTTGGTTGCAGCTACCCATCCTAACATGAAAGGTATAGCTCCAGGAATAGCGCCAACCAAAACAGAAAGGGGTGTTTTGGTTTTTAAAGGGGTGTAGGCGCTCGTATATAAAAATATAGAAACAGCGCCAAACATGGCCGTTTTTTGGTTAATATTATATAAAATAGTTAATCCTGTTATTGTCAGTAAACAGCTCATCCAAAAAGCAGCGCTAACAGATACTTTCCCAGAAGGAATGGGCCTCAACATGGTCCGTTTCATGAGAGCGTCCAAGTCC
>JALRKI010000077.1 GCA_023254815.1 Flavobacteriaceae bacterium | reverse complement strand
AAAATAGTTGGTGTAATGTCTTCTGGTTTCAAAAACACCAAGGTGCTCGCCCTTCCATTGGATGGCCATTTCAAGATGTCTTCTAGCTGCCGCAACGCGTTCTTCAACGCTGATGGGAGGCAAGTGTGTTCCAGTAGCTATAAAATGCTTGACTTGTCTAAAAAACCACGGGTTTCCAATAGAAGCTCTGCCTATCATAGCGCCGTCAAGACCAAACTCGTCTCTCATTTTTACGGCCTTTTCTGGTGTGTCAACATCGCCATTGCCAAAAATAGGAATGTGCATTCGAGGGTTGTTTTTAACAGCTGCAATTGGACGCCAATCGGCCTCCCCTTTATACATCTGAGCCCTTGTTCGTCCGTGAATAGATATGGCTTGACAGCCCGCGTCTTGCAAGCGTTCAGCAACCTCTACAATCCGAATTGAGTCCTGATCCCAGCCCAATCGGGTTTTGACAGTTATGGGTAAATGAGTGCGCTTGACCATTTCTCTGGTAAGATGTTCCATCAAGTCCACGTCTTTTAAAATACCTGCGCCAGCGCCTTTGCTGACCACCTTTTTTACTGGACATCCAAAGTTGATGTCTATCATGTCTGGATTAGAGGCGGTAACAATGTCCACCGATTGGAGCATACTGTCTAAATTGGCCCCAAAAATTTGAATTCCAACAGGACGCTCCATTTCATAGATGTCCAATTTTAATACACTTTTGGCGGCATCGCGTATGAGTCCTTCACTTGAAATAAACTCCGTGAACACAACATCGGCGCCTTGTTCCTTGCAAAGGGCTCGAAATGGAGGATCGCTAACATCTTCCATCGGCGCGAGCAACAAGGCAAAATCGGGAAGTTGAATGTTGGATATTTTCGCCATGACTTAAACCAAAGGGCGAAATTAAGACAAATTCGGGAATTGCCATTTAATAGATTTCGACCTCCGTTGATCTAACTGGATAAGAAATTACTTATTTTTGCGGCTATTTGTCGGTGAAAGCCAGCTATGAAAAACATTCGAAATTTTTGTATTATCGCTCACATCGACCATGGTAAAAGCACCTTAGCCGACCGTTTGTTAGACTTTACCGGATCGGTTACCGATCGAGAAAAACAGGATCAGCTGCTCGACAACATGGACTTGGAACGCGAAAGAGGCATCACCATAAAATCTCATGCCATTCAAATGGAATATGAGTATCATGGAGAAAAATATATTCTAAACCTCATTGACACACCGGGTCACGTTGACTTTTCTTACGAAGTTTCTCGTTCTATTGCGGCTTGTGAAGGCGCTTTGCTTGTGGTTGACGCCGCTCAAAGTATTCAAGCTCAAACCATTTCCAACCTCTATTTGGCTCTGGAGAATGACTTAGAAATTATTCCTGTTTTAAATAAAATTGACCTTCCTAGCGCTAA
This sequence comes from Flavobacteriaceae bacterium, assembly GCA_023254815.1. Lineage (GTDB taxonomy): Bacteria > Bacteroidota > Bacteroidia > Flavobacteriales > Flavobacteriaceae > JALRKI01. Next base: position 17,524 of record JALRKI010000077.1, on the reverse strand, counting down.
CCCCGAAGAAGTGACTGACGACATAGTCGACCTATTGGGGTGCAAGTCTGAGGACATCATTCCGGCAAGCGCCAAAAGCGGAATTGGAATTGAAGCAATATTGTCTGCAATCATTGAGCGAATTCCTGCTCCAAAGGGTGATCCGGAAGCTCCTCTCCAGGCGTTAATTTTCGATTCTGTCTATAATCCTTTTAGAGGTATAGAAACCTATTTCCGAGTAATGAATGGATCTATTCGAGCGGGTCAACAAATTAAATTCATGTCCACCGACAAGACCTATGCCGCCGATGAAGTCGGTACGCTCAAGCTCAAACAAGTGCCGAAAAAAGCCATATTTGCGGGAGATGTTGGCTATCTGATTACAGGGGTTAAAGACGCAAGAGAAATTAAGGTTGGGGATACAATAACAGATTTCAAAAACCCTACGCCGAATGTGATTGATGGTTTTGAAGAGGTGAAGCCAATGGTTTTTGCAGGAATCTATCCTGTAGAAAATGAGGATTTTGAAGAATTGCGATCATCAATGGAAAAGCTCCAACTCAACGACGCCTCTTTGGTCTTTACCCCAGAAAGTTCTGCCGCCTTGGGATTTGGTTTTCGTTGTGGATTCTTGGGAATGTTGCATCTTGAAATCATTCAAGAACGCTTGGAACGCGAATTTAACATGACAGTCATCACGACCGTGCCCAACGTAAGCTATCACGCCTTCACCAAAAAACATATCAATACTCCAATTGTCGTCAACAACCCTTCCGACCTCCCCGATCCTTCTGGGTTGGATCGTGTCGAGGAGCCTTATATCAAAGCTTCCGTCATCACAAAATCCGATTTTGTAGGCAATGTGATGAGCCTATGTATTGAAAAACGAGGGGCCATTACCAATCAAACCTATCTCACCCCAGAGCGCGTAGAACTGAATTTTGACATGCCTCTAGCGGAAATTGTTTTTGATTTTTACGACCGACTTAAAACCGTTTCAAAAGGCTATGCGTCATTTGACTACAGTCCAATTGGCATGCGCCCCTCCAAATTGGTAAGAGTGGATATTCTGCTCAATTCTAGTAATGTTGACGCACTTTCGGCTCTTATTCATGCCGATAACGCCTACAATATTGGCAAAAAAATGTGTGAAAAATTGCGTCAATTGATTCCTAGACAACAATTTGACATTCCAATTCAAGCCGCAATTGGCGCTAAAATTATTTCTCGCGAAACTATCAAGGCGCTAAGAAAGGACGTGACTGCCAAATGCTACGGCGGGGATATTTCTAGAAAACGCAAGCTGCTTGAGAAACAGAAAAAGGGTAAAAAGAAAATGAGGCAAATAGGCAATGTCGAAATCCCTCAGCAGGCTTTTCTCGCTGTACTTAAACTGAACGACTAAATCCTCATTTCTGCAATATTTTCTGTAAGTTCGTGGGGTTGTTTCATTAATCTTTGGACCATGAAATCATTCCTTAATTTTCTGTTTTGGTTTTCATTGTTATGTGGCTGCGATTCTCCTCGTCCGGGGCCTACTGTGATAATCCCTGCAGCAACTGAAACAATTGTTGGTCAAGATTTTTTTACTTTCGAAAAAGAGGCCCTTATTGTCTATGACGATGGGTTAAAAGAAGCTGGTTTGCTCTTGTCTTTGTATTCAAATCGACCAACTGCAACCAAAAACAATCTCACACCATTAGACGCTGCGGTTGATTTTTCAATTGACAATACCTTAAGTGAAGAACAATACAACCTCAATATAAATCAAACAGGTGTTTCCATAACATCTGGAACCTTAAAGGGCGCCTTAAGAGCGGTGCAAACCTTTCGGCTTTTGATGCCCGAAGAATTTGAGACTCCTCAGTCCGAAAAGAAGGCTGTAGCTCTGCCATATGTTTCCATTTCAGATGGCCCAGCTTTTGGTTACAGAGGTATGCATTTAGATGTGTCTCGTCATTTTTTCCCTGTTGAATTTGTCAAAAAATACATCGACCTGATGGCTTTGCTCAAATTCAATGTCTTCCACTGGCACTTGACCGATGACCAAGGTTGGAGAATTGAAATCGACGGTTTCCCAAAGCTCAACTCTATTGGTTCTTTTCGCAACGAAACTTTGATTGGCCATTACAACGATACCCCTGCAAAATATGACGGCACTGCTTATGGTGGATATTATTCCAAAGATGACATTCGTGAGGTTGTGGAATTTGCTCGAGCACGTGGCATTGAAGTCATTCCAGAAATTGACATTCCCGGCCACAGCAGCGCCATTCTAGCTGCATATCCCGAATTTGGGTGTAAAGACCATGCCGATAAAGTAGCGACAACATGGGGGATTTTTGACGCTATCCTATGCCCGAAACCAGAAACTTTTGCATTTTTAGACGCTGTCTTTGAAGAAATCTTGCCTTTGTTTACCAGTCCATACGTTCACATTGGAGGAGACGAAGCCGTTAAATCGCGATGGCAGCAATGCCCAAATTGTCAAGCACTAATGCAACGGAAAGGTCTAAAAAACGAATACGAATTGCAGGTTTACTTTGTTCAGAAAGTAGCTGAGATGTTAGCAAATAAAGGGAAGTCAATTATCGGATGGGACGAAATATTGGAGGGAGGACTGTCAGACAAAGCCACAATAATGTCTTGGAGAGGCGTCGAAGGGGGTGTGGCGGCCGCAAAGTCTGGAATGGACGCTATTATGACACCCACCTCACATTGTTATTTTGACTATTACCAATCAGAAAAAGAAAACGAGCCGTTGGCTATTGGCGGCTTTCTTCCATTGGAAAAAGTATACGAGTTCAATCCTATTCCAGAGGGCCTTGACGAAAAAGAATCTGCTCATATTCTAGGAGGACAAGGCAACGTTTGGACGGAATACCTAGACAGCCCGCAGGCGGTTGAATACATGGCCTTTCCGCGAATGATTGCGCTTGCGGAAGCCCTGTGGTCTGGTAGCAAACATAAGGACTTTAAGAACTTTGCCGGTCGACTGGAGCGATTCAAAAAAAGACTTGACGCCTTAGACGTAAATTATGCCAACCACCTTTATGAGATAAAAGGTGCGTTTGACCAAAGTGCTTCCGTGCCGTCCTATACCCTTTCTACCTCTTTAGAAGGGCAGTGCATCCGATTCACCACAGATGGATCCAACCCAACGGCTCATAGTACGGAGTATAAGAAACCTATCCCAATTAGTCAAAACACCATAATCAAGGCGGTCGTTTTCCAAGGAAATACCCCTGTGTCTGGTCTATTTGAGCAAAAAATACTCACCCACCTGGGTTTTGGAAAAACGGTTGTTATTTCGCCCAACCCACATTCATCCTATTCCTCCGGTGGGGCTAAAGCTTTGACTAATGGTATCGATGGCAGCAGTAAGCGTTTTGGGGATTCTGAATGGCTCGGCTTTTGGGGGGATGACATTTCAATTACCGTTGATTTGGGAGAAGAAACAAACGTCACATCATTGTCAACTCGTTTTTTTAATTCCAACGGGCAATGGATCTATGCTCCTAAAAGCATCAGCGTTCAAGCCGATGGTCAAAAACCTGTAGTTCTGACAATTAAAAATGAAAATACTTTGGTCTCCGTTCAGGTTCCTGTTCATGCTGTGACGCGTTTTCTGAAAATTGAAGTTGTTGGATTCGGCAAGATTCCAGATCATTTGCAAGGCGGAGGACATCCCGCTTGGACTTTTATTGACGAACTGAAAATCGAATAAAGTGGAACTCGAAATTTGTTGCAACGGCTTAGAATCTGCTTTAGTCGCTCAAGAATCGGGGGCAGACAGGATTGAGCTTTGTTCGCACTTACACCTTGGAGGTTTGACTCCTTCAAAAGAGGTGCTCTTGGCTGTTCGCAAAAAAGTTCATCTTCCTATTTATGTTCTCATTAGACCTCGTGAAGGAAATTTTGTCTATTCTGAAGAAGAATTTGATTCCATGATTTCGGATATTGATTTTTGTGTGCAATGCGGATTTGATGGCATAGTTTCGGGGGTGCTATTTGAGAATTTTAAGGTCGATGTACAACGAACTGAGCAACTCCTTTGCACTGCTAAAGATCTCGACTTTACATTCCACCGTGCTTTTGATGAGGTCGCCGACACAAAACAAGCCGTGGCTGATTTGGAACTGATAGGCATCAAACGCATTTTAAGTTCTGGACAAGAAAAAACAGCCCTTCAAGGCCTGTCCTTGTTGAAAAGCCTAGAAGCCTCAACAAAATCAATTCACTTCATGCCAGGGGCTGGCATCAATCGACACAACGTTTTGCATTTTAAAACAGCTGGATTTAAAGCAGTGCACGCTTCGGCATCAAAAATAATCGGCATGTCACCATCGGGAACGGCTGAAACCATTTCGGACCTCGATGAAATTCGGGCAATGCTAAATATCATAAGAACATGAACGATTTTTATGTGTGGTCAATGATGGCTTTAATTATTACCAGTTGTGGCGAAACCCCCGCCCAAACTCCGATTGTTACGGATCTCAATCAATGGCGATTTCGATCTTCAGGGGACAGTGTCTGGACCGATGCAAAAGTACCTGGAACGGTCACCAACGATTTGTTTGTTCAAAACAGAATTCCCGATCCATTCGTGGGTGATAACGCCATAAAAATGCAATGGATATCGGAAACGGATTGGGAATATGAAACGACTTTTGCCGTGACCGATTCACTTTTCAATAAGCCACATCATCAACTTCAATTCGATGGAGTTGACACTTACGCTGACGTTTATCTCAACGGACAGTTGGTTTTGCAAACTGATAATGCGTTTAGACGTTGGAATGTTGATGTTTCTGACCTTCTTAAACCAAGCAATGTTTTACTTCTGAAGATTAGGAATCATCGTGATGTCGAAAACCGCTTGAAAACTTCCGAAGCTTTTATACCTCCAACCGACGACATGTCAGACGGCAAACAACGTAGGGTTTATACTCGAAGGGCTCAATATCAATACGGCTGGGACTGGGCTCCTAGACTCATCACTCCTGGAATCTGGAGGCCGGTTCGACTGTTGTCTTGGGATATTGCCAAAATAGAGCGGAGTGAAGTAGAAATGATTGATTTGAATGACGATTTAGCCCGTTTAGCACTTTCTTTTGAGTTGGAATCAAAGACGGCTATCGACTTGACGGCTGAAGTTTTTGTCAACGGCGAATTGGTGGAAAAGACTATCCTTGAAAAAGACACTCAAAAAGTGACTATTCCTTTTCAAATCGAGTCTCCGAAAAAATGGTGGCCACACAACATTGGAGACCCGTACCTGTATGACGTCTGCCTCCAACTCAAAAACAATAGCGTTTTGGTGGAAGAAGCTTGTTTCAAAAAAGGACTACGCACCGTAGAACTGATCAACGAACCTGACAATTTTGGCGAATCGTTCTATTTTAAAATTAATGGAGTGCCTGTATTTATGAAGGGCGCTAATTATGTCCCTCAAAACGCTCTTACCAATACAGGATCCCAAGAAGACTATCAGACCTTAGTCCAAAATGCTGTCAACGCCAACATGAATACCTTGAGAATTTGGGGAGGCGGAGTCTACGAAAGCGATTATTTCTATCAGCTCTGCGATCAAAAAGGATTGATGATTTGGCAAGATTTTATGTTTTCTTGCGCTATGTATCCGGGATCTGATCAATTCTTGGGCTCGGCAAAAAAAGAAGCCGAAGACAACGTTCAAAGAATAGGAGGCCATGCATCATTAGTACTGTGGTGCGGTAATAATGAAAGCGCTGAGGGCTGGGCCAATTGGGGCTGGAAATCGGGGAAAAGTGAAGCACAAAAGGCTCAGATTTGGCAAGCCTATCAAAAATTATTTGGGAACATTTTGCCCAAGGCAGTTAAAGATTTTGGACAGGGTGTGCCCTATTGGGAAAGCTCTCCAAAATATGGTCGAGGTAATGTCAAATACCTCACCGAAGGTGATGCTCACGATTGGTTTGTATGGCACGATGCCTATCCTTTTGAGCACTTTGAGCAAAAAATTCCGAGGTTCATGAGTGAATTTGGGTTTCAATCATTGCCTAGCCCCTCAGTTGTTAAATATATCAATGAAGGGAGCCTAAACCTCAGTTCGGCCTCATTTGAAACTCACCAGAAACACCCTCGAGGGACCGAATTGATCAAAACATACACGACACGAGATTTTCCTGAGCCCCAAAATGACCGAGAAAAAATATATCTGAGCCAACTGACACAAGCTCTTGGCATATCGAAGGCGCTTGTCGCTCATCGCAGTGCTAGACCATTCAACATGGGTTCTTTGTATTGGCAATTTAACGATTGTTGGCCTAGCGTGTCTTGGTCAAGCATCGATCATCTAGGGCAGTGGAAAGCATTACATCACACCGCTAAACACGACTTTGACAATCTTTTAATTTCAGCTACAGTATCTAAAAACTCTCTTTCTGTAAAAATTGTTAACGATAATTTGATTCCTCTGAGTGGAAATCTTCAACTGGTCTTGATGCGTTTCAATGGAGAAATTATATTGTCTCAGGAGCTGCCCATTACTGCTAAAGCTAATGCCAGTACTTTCGCTACCGACTTCGATTTAGGAATAGAAGGGTTTGACCCCCGTCAGACCGTTGGCATCCTGCGATTTATGGACAAGCAGACTTTGGTGTATTTTGACCGTCCCAAAACACTCGCACTTCTGCCTGGATCAATAGAAGTAAAAACAAAGCCTGTCGAAGGAGGATTTGAAGCTGTTCTAGAAAGCACAGTTCTTCAGAAAAATGTATACGTTGAAACTCAATATGAGAGTTCGATATTTCCGAATTTCATGGATCTATTGCCCAATCAGCCTACAAAAATTTTCATCCAAACCAAATCATTTGACCTTCCTGAGCTAAGCTTTTTGACACTTAATCAATTGAGCAAATAAGTCTAGAAGATTGGTCTGGTTCCGAAAGACATAAAAAAACTGTATATTACCTTCGCACAAAATGACCAGGGTAATGGCGGCGAAGTCTTTTCAAATTATTGGCGTGGGGGTAGCGTTTTCGCCAAACCTGAAGGCTAACCTCTATGAGGGCGCTCGACTTGCGCTTTTTCTTCAAGCGAAACTTGTTCTTATTCATGTTGGCAAAATGTCTAACGAAGACACCGCACTATTGCACGAACTTCTTCAAACTCATCATTCACAGGGCTTGGTCTATGAAATTAGTTGTCAAACAGGAGATCCTGTAGAAGTCATCATATCTACGGTTAAAAAAGCTCAAATTGATTTACTTATTTTGGGGGCACTACAACGAGAAAATTTCTTAAAATATTATCTTGGCTCTATAGCCAGACAAATCACTCGGAAAGCTCCTTGTTCGGTTTTGCTTTTGATTAAGCCTTCTGTTGAAAGAGTGCCTTGCGAACACATTGTAGCCAACGGTCTTGCCGACCCAAAAACTGGACAAACTGTCGAAACCGCCTTTGCAATAGCTAAAAACTTAGGCGCTCACAAAATCACAATTGTGGAAGAAATAAGGCCTCAGGAGGTGGCTGTAAGTGTTGATGACGACAGATCCTTAAGAAAGTCCCGAATTATAAAAGAACGTCTTAAACTCCGCGAAAAATCGAGAGTCAATCAAATTATTGCTAACGTTCCTGAAACGCATAAGGAGGGTATTGCAATACAATCTCAATCTATATTTGGAAAAAGAGGTTATTCTATAGGACATTATGCCCAAGTTGTAAGGGCAGATCTTTTGGTGATGAATTCCCCTAGTCGAATGACCTTTTGGGATAGATTATTTCCTCACGACATTGAGCATATTTTAGGAGAACTTCCAACCGATGTATTAATTGTTCAATGAATCAAAGGCCTAGTAAAATTATTGCAGGTTTAAAGGCGATTCCGGCAAACGTGTTTTCTGGGTTCGTTGTTTCTTTGATTGCTCTCCCTTTAGGATTGGGACTTGCAATGGCCAGTGACGCTCCTCCTATGGCAGGAGTCATTAGCGCAGTAGTCGGAGGTATCGTATTATCTATTTTGGGAGGCAGTCATGTAACTATTGCAGGTCCTGGAAATGGATTGGTTGGAGTGTTGTTAGTGACTATCGCAACCCTAGGGCTTCATGACGCCTATCTGGCTATCATTTTTTCTGGCTTATTGCTTATTGTGTTGGGTTACCTGAGATTGGGAAAATTGGCCGATTTCTTTCCTTCTTCGGCCATTCAAGGCATGTTAGCTGCTATTGGTTTAATTATTTTAGGAAAGCAATTTCATATCATGCTTGGCAACAGGCTGAATCTCGAAAGAAACCTTGACTATCTTTTTGCCATGCCCAAGGCGTTGTTGAATGTCTTTCAATATCAAGATATTGGCACCATAGCGGCTTGTGCTTCAGGAATTATCAGCTTGTCAATTTTGATGATTTACCCAAGATTGCGCAATCGGTATTGGCAATTGGTGCCGGCACCAATGTGGATAGTTTTACTGTCGATTGGTTTTTCCTATTACTGCGAACTCATTTTGAAAATACCCAATCCTATTTCTTCAGACTACATGATCAGCGGCATTTTGACTTTAGAACAATTGATAGACGATGTGCCAGAAATTCGGTTTTCAGGCATGAACAATTGGATTTTTTGGTCACAAGTGCTTGCTTTAACATTGATATCCAGTATAGAATCCCTGTTGAGCATCAAAGCTGTTGACCAACTTGATCCCAACAAAAGACGATCAAACGTTACCCGAGACATCAAAGCTCTTGGGTTGGCTACTGCAATTAGTGGATTTCTTGGAGGGCTGAACGTTGTTACGGTAATTGCGCGAAGCTCTGTAAATGTAAATAGTGGTGGGAGTAACAGATCATCCAATTTCTTTCACGCCGTTTTTTTAGTGCTTTTCGTTTTTCTTTTTAGCGCTCAACTGGAGCGTATTCCTTTGCCTGCTCTGATGGCTATTTTGGTTTTTACAGGATACAAACTGGCGGCACCAAAGAAATTGATTAAGATCTTTTCCATTGGCAAAGAGCAGTTGGCCATCTACTTCATCACACTTGTGGCCACACTTCAAATTGGTTTAGTGGCTGGCATCATTATTGGCGCAACATCTACTTTCATAATACACGTAGTGTCGACAAGAAATTTTGAGCTTTTTACAAGAAATTTTTTGAAGCCCAATGTATTGATGTTTAAAGAATCCGAAGGTGCTGGACAATACTATATCAGTGTCAAGCACTTTTGCACCTTCGTCAATTTCTTTAGGCTTAAGAGCAAATTGGATCAGGTTCCAGAAATTGAAACCGTCGTATTAGACCTCTCGCTTTGCGAATTTGTTGATCACACTGTAATGGACAGCTTGAGTGCTTATCAAGAATTGTTCGAAAAGCGAGGAGGGCACATTGAAGTCATTGGGCTCGATGCTCACTCGGCTGATTCGAGCCATCCTTTTGCTATTCGTAAAACGGCACCATTGTCTGGATTGATGAACCCAAACATGACCAAAAGGCAAATTGTCTTATCAAAATTATCACAAGATTATAATTATGAATATCACCCCAATAGACTCAATAAAGCGGCATTCTTAGAGTCGTTTATTTTTTTCCGATCAAAAAAAGTAAACTACATCCACAACTTAATTATCTCTAAAGACCAGCCGATAACTGCCTTTGATATCAATTTCACTGAAGGAGAATTTATTGCCAAAGAGGTGGTCAACACAACAATGGTTCATATTGATTTACAAAGAATACTTCCAGAATTTACTTTAGACAAAGACGGCTTTTTAAGACGACTTTATGGAGTTGCTGGGTTCAGTAATATCAATATTTCATCGCCTGGTGATTTCTCCAAAAGGTTTTATTTGCTAGGCGCACAACCTGACGATGTGAAGAATTTTTTCAGCAAAACCATTGTTCATTTTTTTGAAAGCAATCCATATTTTCACATTGAATCAAATGGCAAAAGTTTGCTTATTTTTGGAAAAGAGCGTTCTGCTTCTGTACAAGAAATTACTAATTTAATTGGCTTTAGCAGTCGCCTCTATCAAGTCATTGAAGACGAACATTCACAAAACCTATGAAGCTCTATTCTATAAATGCCGGGAACTTTAAGCTTGATGGTGGAGCCATGTTTGGCGTTGTTCCTAAATCAATTTGGCAAAAAACCAATCCTGCTGACAATAACAACCTGATCGATATGGCAGCGCGCTGCCTGCTCATCGAAGACGGCAACCGACTTATCCTAATTGATTCTGGGATGGGTGACAAACAAAGTGAAAAGTTTTTTAGCTATTATTCGCCTTGGGGAAACGATTCTTTAATTGCTTCACTCAACCGTTGCGGGTTTCATCCTGACGAAATTACAGACGTTTTTCACACGCATCTTCATTTTGACCATTGTGGTGGAACTGTAAAATGGCACTCCAGTCTAACAAGACTTGAACCTGTTTTTAAAAACGCCAAACTTTGGACCAACAAGGAACACTGGAAATGGGCTACAGAACCCAACAAACGAGAACGCGCCTCCTTCTTAAAGGAAAATCTTGACCCTATGATGGAGTCTGGTCAATTGTGCTTTGTGCCAAGTCCATCAGACAAACAAACCTCTGATACCGGATTGGGTTTTGAGGCTTTTTTTGCTGATGGCCATACCGAAAAGCAGATGATACCACTGATTAAATACAAGGAACACACCATCGCCTTCATGGCCGACCTATTACCAACAGTTGGACACTTGCCAATTCCTTATGTGATGGGTTATGATACCAGACCCTTGTTGACATTAAATGAAAAAGAATTGTTTTTGAAAATTGCCGCTGACTACAATTATTTGTTATTTTTGGAACACGATGCGCATAACGAAATCATTTCGGTGCAACACACAGACAAAGGCGTTCGGCTCCATGAGACCTACAAATGCCAAGAATTATTTTAACTTAAAAACAAAGACCATGAATTGCATGAAGTCCATTATTCCAATTTTGTTCGCTTCTATTTTACTTGCAGGATGCGGTGCTGCTGCAGTAGTCTCAACTCCAGTAAGTAACGTTGATAACACGCCCCCAAAAGAAATGCCTTTAACAGAGGCTCAGAGCCATCGCTGGGGATTGCTCGATCTCCAAAAAGACACTATTCCAGGCATGAGCGTGGACAAGGCTTACGCCGAACTTTTGGCTGGCAAAAAAGGACAGACCGTAATCGTAGCTGTAATTGATTCAGGTATTGACATCGATCACGAAGACCTCAACGACAATGTGTGGGTCAACACAGACGAGATCCCTAACAATGGAAAAGACGACGACAACAATGGGTTTGTCGATGACATCCACGGATGGAACTTTCTTGGGGCTGCCTATGACGAACAACTTGAGCTGACAAGACTATTGGCTAGTGGAGACACTTCTAATCCCAGATTTTCTGAAGCTTCGGCAGAATATGAAGAGACCCGAAGCGGCGCAGAAAGCAGCAAGGCGAGATACGAACAAATATTTCAAATGGCCTCTGGGGCTCAAGAAGCTCTAAGCAACTATTTTGGCAAGGCCGATTTTACTGCCGAAGAGGTTAATGCTCTTGAAACCACTGACGAAACATTATCCCAGTCAATTAATGCCGCAAAACAAATGTACGGATTCGGATTCGGCACCCTTACTGAGGCTATGGACCAATTGCAAGGAGGTATTGACTACTATTCCGATCAAGTAAATTACAACTTCAATATTGACTTCAGAGGCAGAAAAACTGGAGATAATCCTGACGATTTTTCTCAAACTCATTATGGAGACAACAATATTAAGCCTGTAAAGAAATCCGAAAGCCACGGCACTCACGTTGCTGGAATTATTGCCGCAGAACGCAACAACGGTATCGGTATGGATGGTGTTGCCAATAACGTAAAAATCATGGCAGTACGGGCAGTACCTAACGGTGATGAATACGACAAAGATGTAGCATTAGCTATTCGTTATGCAGCCGATAACGGTGCGAAAGTGATCAACACCAGTTTTGGAAAATACTATTCTCCTCATAGCGACAAAGTTCGTGAGGCCATAGCATACGCAGGGTCCAAAGATGTGTTAATCGTCAACGCCGCAGGCAACGAAGGTGCCGACATCGACACAGTAAACGTTTTTCCTAATGATACCTTTGGCACAGGGCCAGAAGTGTCTGACACTTTCCTTACTGTTGGTTCAATCACCTCAAGTTACGGAACCAAATTAGTTTCTAGTTTCTCAAACTACGGTGCAACCAATGTAGATGTCTTTGCTCCTGGATCTGGCGTTTATTCAACAACGCCAGAAAACGAGTACGACACAAAAAGTGGTACCTCAATGGCCTCCCCGTCAGCGGCGGGTGTTGCTGCTCTGATTCGTTCATATTACCCTAAACTTTCGGCATCTGAAGTCAAGCATATCCTGATGGACTCTGGGCTGCAAATAAATAGAGAGGTTATTGTCGGAGGAGACCCAAACAGCACCAGTTCTTTTGTGAAACTGTCTCGATCTGGGCGCATTGTCAATGCCTATAACGCTCTGGTTCTGGCGGCACAACGATCCAAATAATCCAACGCATTCAGCCTTGCTTCTGCAAGGCTGATTTTTTTTAATCTAATCCCATGTTTATGAAAACACTCGTAAAACTGTATCTGTTGTATTTGACAATTCAATTTACTCAAGCACAAAGGTTTGACAATGGCTATTGGCAACAAGAGGTTGAATATATAATGAGTGTTGATATGGATGTAAATACGTTTAACTATACCGGAACTCAAGAGCTCACATATACCAACAACTCTCTTGACACATTGGATAGGGTTTTTTATCATTTGTATTCAAACGCTTTCCAGCCAGGAAGCGAAATGGACGTTCGCTCAAGAACTATTGCCGATCCCGATGCTCGGGTGTCAGACAGGATATTCAAATTGCGCCCTGAAGAAATTGGCTTTTTGAATGTTAGCAACCTGAGTCAAGATGGAGTGCCGTTGAAATATTCGGTGTCAGGAACTATTTTGGAAGTTGATCTCAATAAGCCTATCAAGCCCGGTCAGACAACTATTTTTAATATGGTGTTCAATGGTCAAGTGCCTGTTCAGATTCGTCGGTCAGGAAGAAACAATGCCGAAGGGGTTTCTTTGTCAATGGCTCAGTGGTACCCTAAAATGGCAGAGTACGATTTTGAAGGCTGGCATGCAGACCCCTATATAGGTAGAGAGTTTTACGGTGTTTGGGGAGATTTTGATGTTACCATTACTATCGATAAAAAGTACGTGGTTGGGGGAACGGGATACCTTCAAAACCCGGAGGAAATAGGCCATGGTTATACCAATAATAAAATTAACCCTACGAACAGCAGTAAATTGAGTTGGCATTTTAAAGCTCCAAGGGTACACGATTTTACTTGGGCTGCCGATCCTGACTATATTCACGACACCCTCGAAATGAAAAACGGGCCAACGCTACATTTTTTCTATCAAAATGACCCAAGTATCATTGACAACTGGAAAAAACTTCAAGCCAAGACTGCCGAATTAATGGATTTCTACAGCAAGCGAATTGGCAGGTATCCCTACGATCAATATTCAGTAATCCAAGCTGGAGATGGTGGCATGGAATATGGCATGTGCACTTTTATTACGGGCAATCGCTCGTTTGATAGTCTTTTTGGGGTAACAGCTCATGAGATGGCTCATACTTGGTTCCAGTTTTTGTTGGCCACCAATGAATCTCAACACGAATGGATGGACGAAGGATTCACGTCCTACATTAGTGACATTGCCGAAGCCGAGCTAATGGGACGCAATAGTGAAAATGCAAATTTGGGATCTTACAAAAGTTATATAAGACTGGCTGAGTCTGGGCTAGAACAGCCTCAGTCAACACACGCCGATCGCTACAACTATAATTATGCCTATGGGGTGACGGCATACAGCAAGGGTGCCGTTTTTTTGGCTCAATTGGCTTATTTGATTGGTCAAGAAAATCTCGACCGAACGTTGAAAAAATATTTTAAAGACTGGAGTTTTAAACACCCTTCTCCCAACGACTTTATCCGATGTGCCGAGCTTGTGTCGGGAACAGAACTTAGTTGGTACCTCACTGATTGGACCCAAACTACTAACCAAATTGACTACGCTGTAAATTCGGTTACTGAAATTGGTGAAGGGGCTACAATCGAACTCCAAAGGATAGGATTGATGCCAATGCCTCTCGATATATCAGTGACCTACAAAGACGGAAGTGTTGAAAACCATCATATTCCACTGACTATGATGAGGGGAGTGAAGCCTCTGGCTAAGGATGTCGTTGTTCATAGGAGTTGGTCTTGGGCCTATCCCACATATACTTTGGTTCTCAGTAAATCTGTTAGCAAAATTGTCATTGATCCTGATCAAAAAATGGCCGACGTCAAAAGAGCCAACAACACCTTTCCTTCCGAAAATTAATAAAAACAAGGTCTTGGATGACTTTGTCGTTCTGTTTTTGTAATTTACTTCAACTATGGAACCAAAATTAGGTCGATTAAAAAAGGAAAAACAAATAGCATTGCTTTTTGACAAAGGCGCTGTTATTAAACAATTTCCTTTGCTTTTGTTTCATTTGTCTGACGTAGAATGGCAGTCGGGGGTTTCGGTTAGCAAGCGGCTTTTTAAGCGGGCTGTGGATCGCAATCGCATCAAGCGCCTTTTGAGAGAGTCGGTTAGACGTCGTTGGCCTCTGCTTGTCGCTTCGGGTCATGCGCCCTCTAGTTTTATGGTATTGTACATTGGGAATACACTGCCGACTTTTGAAGAGATTGAAAAAAGTTCTGGCGCGTTGTTTGCTAAATTTATCAAACACAATAATTCCGTCATCAATGAGTAAACTCTATTCTATTTCCCGCTATTTTGTCAATACACTGATTTACTTGGTCCCACTTTGGGGTTTCGCAACTCCTCCAAATTTGTTTGAAATATCGAAACAATTGGACATTTTCAACACTTTGTTCAAAGAAATTCAACTGAACTTTGTTGATGAAACCAACCCTGCAGAATTAATGACCGCAGCCATCACAGAAATGATGTCCACATTAGACCCTTATTCTGTGTTCATGAACGAACAAGACATTGAGTCGGCTCGACTTAGACAAGAAACTGACCAAGCCTCGATTGGAGCGAAATACAAACTCACAAGTAATGGGATTCAACTTGTCGAAATATATAAAGACGGTGCGTGTGATAGGGGTGGACTGCTAGTAGGAGACACCATCACCAAAGCTGATGGTATAAGTTTAGAAAATTATAATGGCGACCTTTCTGCATTGCTATCCGGAAGTAATGGTACAGAAATCTTGGTTTCATTTCAGCGCAAGGCCAAAAATTTTGAAGCCAAACTCATCAGAAGCAATAAAGAGCCCTCTGCGGTACCTTTGTTTCAAATGATGGAGAATAGCGTGGGTTACGTGGCGCTAACGCAATTTACTCCAAATTCTGCTTTTGAGCTGGACCAAGCCATTCGATTGCTCAAAAATGAAGGCTTAAGCGGTTTAGTGCTTGATTTGCGAGGAAATCCCGGTGGACTTCTTGGACAAGCGATAGACATTGTTAATTTTTTTATCCCAAAAAATGAATTAGTGGTGTCTACAAAATCCAATTTACCATCACAAAATCAGGTATATCTCACCAAAAAGGAACCTATTGCGCTAGACCTGCCAGTTGTTGTTTTGATTAACGGGAGAAGCGCTTCCGCTAGTGAAATAGTTGCTGGCGCGCTTCAAGACCTTGACAGAGCTGTAATTATGGGCGACAGAAGTTATGGCAAAGGTTTGGTGCAACAACAGAAGCCCCTGGCCTATGGTACACAATTTAAAATTACCATATCTCGATATTACACGCCCTCTGGAAGATGTATTCAAGCGTTAGATTATAGAAACAGAAACGACAAAGGAGAGGCAACAAAGCGTAATTCGAATGAATTTCAAGAATTTAAAACAAAAAATGGCCGGCCTGTTTTTGACGGCGGCGGCGTGTTTCCTGATGTTTTAATTCCTGAAGAATCTACCCCATCCATTGTGAAACAAGCTCTTGAGCAGGGGGTTGTTTTCGACTATTTGAACAGCCTGCCTGACCTCAATATGTTTATACAAAACGAGAATATATCCATCCCCGAAAAAGAATTTGAGCAATTCCTAGAACAGTCCAAAATCACTATTCCTTCTGAAGAAATGTTGGTCCAACTGGAAAGCGCATTGGTCAATGACAGTTTGGCGGAGTCCATGGATCAAGCCATCAAGATTTTACACGACCAGCTTAATGCGTCGAAGAGGGAGCAAATAATATTGGCCAAATCGACGTTTAAAAGACAAATGGCTTATGAAATTGCGCTGAGGTTGTTTTACTTAGAGGGGCTTTATAAATATAAAATAGGCAATGATAGTGCCATTTCAGAAGCTATGAATTTACTGTTGGATAAAGGGCGTTATAACAACTATTTAAAAAAATAAAGCATGTCTCGCTATGTTCTTATTCTTGTAATGAGCAGCTTTCAAGTCATTATTGGGCAATCAGAATTAACGCACAAGGTATTTTTTGAAACCGATTCTGATCAATTGTCAAATACCGAAAATCAACGGCTTATATTGTTTTCAAACAGTCTGAGCGAATTGGACATTCAAGATTTTCAAATTATAGGATATTGTGATGACAGAGGAACTAATGAATACAATTTGGACCTTTCCATGCGCCGTGCTGTAGTCATTCAAGATGTCCTAGTAGAACAAAATCACAAAAAGTCCCTTATTTCATATGTTGACGGCAAAGGTGAAATCCTTTTGAGACAAGACGACAACTTGTCAGCAGACACTCAGCGCGGACTCAACAGGCGCGTCGATATTGTTGTACGTTACGAGCAGCCAGACCTTGTCAAAACAGATGTTGTTGTCGCAAACAAAGAAGTCGATCTTGCTGGAGAATTAAAAGTTGGGGATAAAATCGTATTAAAAAATATTCTTTTCCGCACGGGTTATAGCGACATTCTCAAGGAATCTTTGGGCAATTTAGAAATGATTACCAACACTTTGAAGGAGAGAAAAGAGGTTACTTTTTTAATCCTTGGACATGTCTGCTGCACAGATTCTGGCAGCGATGCCATTGATCGTCGTACAAAGAAATTCAACCTTTCTGTGGCACGTGCTAAAAGAATTTACGATTACTTTTTGTCTCACGGCATTGAAAAAGAACGGATGGACTATAAAGGATTGGGGCATCAATTTCCTCTTGGAGGCCCTAGCAAATTTGACCGAAGAGTTGAAATTGAAATCGTTAAAATCAACTAGCCTCTAATCATGCCAATATGAGGAATTCCATCTTCAAGATAGGGGGTTCCAACAGTAACAAAGCCCAAGTTTTTATAGAATTTCTCTAAGTATTGTTGAGCTGAAATTTTTATACTTGTAGTGTGAAAATCCAGCTCTATGGCCTTGATTGAAGCATTCATAACATCATACCCCAATTTTCTATTTCTGTAACTTTCCTTCACCAGAACGCGTCCAATACTGGCGTTTTTGAAATAGTCCCCTGGTTTAAAAATCCTCGTATATGCTACTAATTCTTC
>JALRKI010000159.1 GCA_023254815.1 Flavobacteriaceae bacterium | reverse complement strand
TGTCCTTTTCCAAAACCAGAACTTCTCGACATGGACAGACTAGCTTTCCAGCGATTTCTTTGCCAATAAAACCAGAATCCTAGCAACGGAACTGTCGTCAACAGGATTAAGAAATACGGTGATGCAAAATGAATATCGTTCATTTATTCCTGCTTCTTTTTTATTAATTCAATCGAACCAACAATGCTGTCGGCAATTTGTTCGGCATATATATTATCTTGAGGCCAAACCATGGCCAATTCTTGTAGGGTAGTTTTTTCTGAAATGAAGTAGAACAAATTAAAATTGACCTGTTGCCCTGTACTGAATTGGGCAGAGCCAAATACCTTGATCCCTTGGGCACCGTTTGGCGTAGTAAATTGCATCGTTTTTTCAAAAATGTTTTTAAACTTTTGATCTTCCCATGCTTTGAGTTTACTCTCGTGATTTTTCTCTATGTCCAGCTTGACTTTGGTGGTGTCTGTGACTTGAATCGATTTAACAGTAACAATGGGTAATTCGTCCGTTTTGAACATGGTAAATTCAGAAACATATTGTCCGCTATCGGCATTTTGATCTTGTGGATTTGAAATTCGGTTGAGAACCAAAGGAGTCTTGACAGTCAATCCAGGAAAACCATATTCACTAACCACCCAATCAGGAGATTCCAGTAATTGCTTGTATTTGTCAAAAGTCACTGTATCCCAAGCGTATTTAGGTCCCTTTACAATCATGAAAATACCAAACGCCAAAAAAGGCAATGAAACCAATAGAGCAATGGCCATTTTTTTATTGCGGCGCTTTTTGAGTCTGAGCAATTCTTGCTGATAGGCCAAATCTTTAGCCAATTCCTCCTCACTTGGTTCGGGTATGCCTTGGTCAATTTGATCTAGAGCCAAATCAAACGTTTGCCAATCCATTTGGCGCAATTCCCTTTCTGGCAAAGATTTGGCAAATTTCACTAAATCACTTCGTTGCAACACTCGCGAAATGTTGTCCAATACGGCATCGGATATGTTTAATTTTCCTCCATCTCGTATCAACCTCAGCTTGTTGACCAGCTCTTCGGTTGTGCTCTCCAAAGCATGGTCACATACCTTACTTTCAAGATATGACTTCATCACAAAAGTGAGATATGAATAGTATTTTTTAATGGCGTCATGATCACTTGCCGAGGCTTCTGCTATGGTCAATAAGGATTGTTTGGCTCTTTCGAATGGCTCGAGCTGTTCCAAAGGATCTTCATTCTCTTTACGGCGCTTTGCAAATTGTCTAAAGGCAAAAAACATTCCTCCCAATGCCAGCAACCCCAAGACATACCACATCCAATTCCAGTTCGAGGTTTTATCTACTTCAATGATTGGCTTGATGTCATACAAACCTTGACTAGTAGTATCCACTGCAACGGCATTTACCTTGATTGTTAAGGAATCTGAAAATTTGATCTCATCTCCAATCTGAACTGGTTGTCGGGGAATAGTATATGAGCCCGAATCGAATTGAGTCAAGCCATAAGTTGTGATTAGCTCAAAAATATCGTTCTTGCGAATCGTGTCCGTTTTGGACATGCTAATCATTTCTAAGGGCGTAAAGGTCTGTCCTTCGGGAAAGACAACCAGTTCTGAGGAATCGACTTCAACGCGAAGGGTATAAAGGATTTTTTCACCTATTCTGATAGTAGTAGTATCCACTGTTGCCTTAATGGATTGCCCAAAAGACAAACTACTTGCCAGAATGCTAATTATCAAAGTCCAACGAAATGTCAAGCCAAAATATTCCCTCATCACCCTATCATCTTTGTTTAAAATAGCCCAAAAGTTTCTTGACATAATTATCCGTCACAGCGCAATCGATTGTTCCCGCTCCTGCCCTTTTAAAAGTCTCTTGAAAATAATTGAGGTGATCTTGATAAGATGTATGGTAGGCATTTCTAACACGACGACTGCCAGTGTTGATGTATCGAACCTCATCGGACTCTTGATCCAAAACAGGCACGAGACCAAGATTCGGAATTTCCTTTTCCTTCGGGTCAAAGATTCTAATCCCTGTCAAGTCATGCTTTTTAGCGGCAATTCTTAGGGCGGTTTCATAAGGTGAGCTCATAAAATCGGACAATACAAATACGATGGCCTTTTTTTTCAACACACTTGACATAAACTCAAGTGCCAATTTAAAATCTGTGGCTTTGTGTTGAGGGTCATATTCTATCAAATCTCTAATAATCCTCAAAACGTGAGAACGTCCTTTTTTGGGAGGAACAAATCGTTCGACTTGATCAGAGAACATCAGCAAACCAATTTTGTCTTTATTATGGGTAGCAGAAAAAGCCAAGGTTGCTGAAAGCTCGGTAATCAAATCTTTTTTGCGTTGCACCGTTGTTCCAAACAGGGCCGATCCAGAAACGTCCACCATCAACATCATGGTCAACTCTCGCTCTTCTTCAAAAACCTTCACGTGGGGTTCATTTGTTCGGGCGGTGACATTCCAGTCAATGCTTCTAATGTCATCGCCATATTGATATTGTCGCACTTCGCTAAAAGTCATACCACGACCCTTAAATTTGGAATGATATTCCCCGCCAAAAATATGATCAGACAATCGTCTGGTCTTTATTTCAATGGTTCTTACTTTTTTGAGAAGTGATTTGGTATCCATAAATGCTGAGGTTATGGAACAGCAATCTCATTAACAATGGTGTTAATGATGTCTTCTGAGGTCACATTTTCGGCCTCGGCCTCATAGGTCAACCCAATTCGGTGGCGAAGCACGTCCAAAACGACAGCCCGAACATCCTCAGGAATAACATAGCCTCGACGCTTGATAAATGCATAGCATCGGGCCGCACTAGCCAAATTGATACTGCCTCGAGGTGAAGCTCCAAAGGAAATTAAAGACTTCAATTTGTCAAGATTGTATCGCTCTGGATAACGTGTGGCAAATACTATGTCCAGGATGTATTTTTCAATTTTCTCGTCCATATAAACCATTTGAACAGCCTTTTGAGCAGTTTCAATTTGTTTGAGACTGACCACTTTTTTTACTGTTTCGGCGGTGTCATTTAAATTGGCTCTAATAATTTTTTGTTCTTCATCCATTTTTGGATAGTCGATAACCGTTTTTAACATGAACCTATCGACTTGTGCTTCCGGCAAAGGATAGGTTCCTTCCTGTTCCACAGGGTTTTGAGTAGCCATAACCAAAAAGGGTTCTTGCAATTTAAAGCTCTCTTCGCCAATAGTCACTTGTTTTTCTTGCATGGCTTCGAGCAATGCGGATTGAACTTTTGCTGGAGCACGATTGATCTCATCAGCTAAGACAAAATTTGCAAAAACAGGTCCCTTTTTTATGGAAAAATCATTTTCCTTGATGTTGTAAATCAACGTCCCTACGACATCGGCCGGCAACAAATCAGGAGTGAATTGAATTCTGCTAAAACTACCCCCCATGGCCTTGGCAAGTGTGTTGATGGCCAACGTCTTGGCTAATCCAGGAACTCCTTCAAGCAAGATGTGCCCTTTGCCAAGCAACCCTATCAAGAGGCGCTCTACCATGTGTTGTTGACCTACAATGACCTTACTCATCTCCAAGGTCAATAAGTCTATAAATGCACTTTCCTTCTGAATGGTTTCATTCAAAGCATTAATGTCTATAATCGTCTTTTCTTCCACAATATTTTCTTTTTGAAATGCACCGCAAAGTGATAAAATTTTCGGCGTATGGCTGTTAATAATTGGTTAAAAATTAAGACTGAACAAGAACTCTAGGTGGTAACATTTTTTAATTTTATACAACAAATCCAACCGATTTTTTGGCCGTCATCATGATCAACAAACGACTTTTGATTAAAAACCTATTGTCTCATAATGATGAGAATAGTTTTTATGACAAAAAAAGTCAAATTGATATAAGCGAAAAAGAAGGGAAAGCCAAATTTCTAAAGCATATCTGTGCCCTGTCAAATAGCAATCCTAAAAACAACTCCTACATTGTTATTGGGATTCAGGATGAAGATAATAAAATAATTGGCGTCGATTTTTTTGACGATAGTAAAATTCAAAATTTGATCAATGCCTATTTGGACAATCCCCCCATGGTCCAATACGAAAATATCTCCTTCCCTCATCTTCCAGATGACAAAGTAGTTGGTTTGGTAACCATTAGACCCAACAATAAGTTGACATCACTCAAACGAAATATTTGGAAATACTACGGTGGGTCAGTTTTCTTTAGAGATGGGAGCATGAGTATGCCCAAGGTTTTTGACATTGTTATTCAAGACAAAAATTCTGAAATCGTTGCTGCCATTGAGTCTCATGCACAAAATAACATTCAATATACGCTCGACGGCGTCATTGCATTTATGAACAAAAGGCGTGATTTTGATCCAAAATATCTGGTTTTTCAAGAATATTTTGTGATGTGTTGGGCTGGTCTGAAAAAAACTTCAAACAACAAAACCTTTTATTCGCGGGTAGATATTGCCTTAATCAACGAACAAGTCAGGTTATTTTATTCTGATTTAGACGAGGTGTCCATTTCATATAGCAACGATTGGTTCAAAATTGTCGAGTTTGTCAATTTAGGATTTCATAATAGCAGTGCATATTACAAGCTGGAAGAAACCCTGATCCGATTTGAATCTAACGCTTCCTATCATATCGAATCAACCCTGTTATTTGAGCCGCCAAGGCTCGATGTGAAAATGCTCCATCATATTCATAACTCCAACAACAAAATCATTGAAAAGTTAGAGCAAGGCATTGCGCTTACAGCTCAAGAAAACAAAGACTTGTTCAATCTACCGATTTCCTATTTAATGTGTCATTTCAATGGTTTTGAAGACGCTTTAAGTCGCTTAATAGCCGCTCGATCGTTACTGAGAAAACACAGCAAAGCAGTGTACCAACTGTACAACGAAAGTATGCGTATTCTAAGAAAAGTCAAATACAATTAGCCTCAGCACTGCTTATAAATCAAACTTGATTCCCTGAGCCAGAGGTAAGTCGGTTGTGTAATTAATAGTATTGGTTTGGCGGCGCATATAGACCTTCCAAGCGTCGCTTCCTGACTCTCGTCCCCCTCCAGTGTCTTTTTCACCACCAAAGGCTCCTCCAATTTCTGCTCCAGAGGTTCCTATATTGACATTGGCAATACCGCAGTCACTGCCCGCTTGGGACAAAAACAACTCGGCTTCGCGCAAATTGCTGGTCATAATGGCCGAAGAAAGTCC
>JALRKI010000130.1 GCA_023254815.1 Flavobacteriaceae bacterium | reverse complement strand
GGTTGGCTCTATTTAGCCGTGGTTATTGACCTGTTCTCACGGAAGGTAGTCGGTTGGAGCATGGGGTCACGCATGAAAGCAAAGCTGGTCTGTGATGCGCTGACGATGGCAATTTGGCAGCGTCGTCCAAAGCCAGGATTGATAGTGCATTCGGACCGAGGTAGCCAGTATGCGAGTGACTCATATCGTCGATTATTGAAGGGCTATGGCTTTGTAGGCAGTATGAGTCGCGTGGGTGATTGCTGGGATAACGCTGTTGCAGAAAGTTTCTTCGGTACACTGAAACAAGAACGTGTGCATTGGAAATCGTATCAAACGCGTCTCGAAGCACAGCAGGATATCTTGCAATACATTGCAACGTTTTATAACCCGATACGGCTACATTCATACCTCGGATATATGAGTCCGAATCAGTATGAACTGGCAGTATCGCAAGAGAAGAAAGTGGCTTAACTGGGTTGGTCAATTTTGTGATGTCTCTGAAAGTAATTAAACCAACTAACACATTATTCTCGTCTACGACCGGAAGTTTTTCAATTTTATTTTGCTGCAAAATGCCTTCCGCATCTTTGAGAGAAGTACCTGCGCTAACGGTTACCAAATTTTTACTGGTCATCACTTCAGTAATCGGACGGGAATCATTGCGTTCAAAACGTAAATCTCTATTTGTAACAATGCCCTTGAGTTTGCCATGATCATCAACAACAGGAATACCTCCAATACTAAACTCTGCCATGTTTTGTTTGGCATCCCTGACCACCGAATCCATTGGCAAAGTGACGGGATCCATAATCATTCCACTTTCGGCACGTTTCACTTTTCGAACTTTTAAGGCTTGCTCCTCAATACTCATATTTTTGTGAAGAACACCTATCCCGCCTTCCTGAGCCATGGCTATGGCCATTTTACTTTCAGTTACGGTGTCCATTGCCGCTGAAACTATAGGTATATTCAAAGCAATATTCCTTGTCAGCTTTGACCTTACATCGACGTCACGGGGGAGAACTTCAGAATAGTTTGGCACTAAAAGGACATCGTCGTAAGTCAGCCCTTCGCCCACAATTTTATTGGTATGTGAAGTCATTGCAATTAGATTTAATTGCGTGCGAATTTACGACATTTCGTTGGTTTGAGTCCCAAACTATCAAATAATCTTCTTAAAATTAAATTTAATCAATAACCCAATAATTATTTCAGACTACTCCAATAACGACATATTTGGACCGTATTTATAAAAGTATCAATTATCAACTGGTTTTAAACAAGTCGAGCGCTGCGTTGTAGGCTCTTTCGAAGTAAAAAGTATTTAAATTGTGGTCAATCTTCTGGGAACTGAAGAAAGAAAATAGTCGTTCTGTCGGCATATTGCCAGTAAGCTCATCCAGTGCCATGGGGCATCCACCGAAACCGCGAATGGCACCATCAAAGCGAAGACAACCTGAATCATAAGCGGCCTGAATTTTTTCGTACCACTGATTTGGCTGGGTATGGAAATGAGCCCCAAACTCAATATGAGAGTAAGTTGGAATCAATCTTTGGTACAATTGAGAAATATTATCTGACTTTGCTACTCCAACGGTATCACTCAGAGAAATGATCTTTACTCCCATTTTGCTCAACAAGTCCACCCACTTCTCAACGATCTCGATGCTCCAAAAATCTCCATAAGGGTTGCCAAATCCCATGGATAAATAAACCACCACTTCCTTGCCTGATTGATTGGTCAATTCCAATATCTGTGATAAGACCTCTATTGATTCATCTATGGATTTGTGCGTATTTCTCATTTGAAAATTCTCGGAAATCGAGAATGGAAATCCCAAATAATCTACTATTTCAAATTCAGAGGCTTCGATAGCACCTCTTAAATTGGCGACAATCACCAATATCTTGCTTTTGGTTTGGATGGTCTCAATAGCTCTTAGAATGTCTTTGGTGTCCGCCATTTGAGGAATTGATTTGGCTGAAACAAAACTCCCTATGTCAATGGTGTGGAACCCTACCGGGAGAAGGCTTTTTATGTAGGTCAATTTGTCCTGAGTAGGAATGAAGGTCCTAACACCTTGCATGGCATCTCTAGGACACTCGATGATTTTTACTGACCTCATTGACTTGGAGTTCGGGATAAAATGGCTTTGTTTATAGCCTTGACGAGTGCAGGACCTTCGTAGATAAATCCAGTGTAAAGTTGTAGCAGGGTTGCGCCAGCAT
>JALRKI010000100.1 GCA_023254815.1 Flavobacteriaceae bacterium | reverse complement strand
CCTGTGATCACAAGCCATAGAAAGTTTCATGACATAGCCAGGAACAATTGCCCCGTTTTTTACGACCGGTTTTTGAACAATGGCTCCTACAGAAAGAATAGCCCCATTTGGCTGATTGATGATAGAAGTAAAACTCTCTATTCCATACATGCCGAGATTTGAGACTGTAAATGTGCTACCCTCAATTTCCTGTTGGCTCAGTTTTTTCTGTAAAGCTCTTTGGGCATAATCTTTGACAGCGACGTTAATCTGTTGTAGCGATTGCTCATTGGCAAAGCGCAAGACTGGAACAATCAAGCCGTCTTCCACAGCAACTGCTACACCTATATGAACGTGGTGATTCCGCTGAATGCGATCGTCAAACCACTGTCCATTTACTTGTGGGTGCTGTTTTAGAGATAACGCCACAGCTTTAATTACCATGTCATTAAAAGAAATCTTGGTGTTTGGTAAAGTATTAAATTGTGTTCTAAAGGCTACGGCATTATCCATATCAAACTCAACATTCAAGTAATAGTGTGGTGCCGAAAATTTTGATTGGGAAAGTCGCTTTGCAATGGCTTTGCGCATCGGACTATTGGGCATGCTTTCAGATTGCTCCACTCCAGCCGGCACAAATGGAACCGAAGAAACAGTAGTAGATGCCATAGGCACAAAGTTTTCAATATCCCGTTTTATAATACGACCATGTTCTCCACTTCCTTTAACTCGACCTAAATCAACTCCTTTTTCTTGCGCCATTTTTTTGGCTAATGGAGATATGAAAATACGATCATGAGAGTTTTTAAATTGACTTTCTGCAACAACCGGAGAAGCCATTTCTTGGGCTGCAGAAACATCTTCAGCTACCGTCTCTTTGGACTCCTCATTTACTGAAACTGGTTTGGAGGCCGAATAATTTTTCACCATATCAGAAACATCAGTTCCTTTTGGTCCGATAATAGCCAACAAAGCATCAACCTTGGCCGATTCACCTTCGCGAATCCCTACGTGAAGCAGGGTTCCTTGATTGAATGATTCAAATTCCATAGTGGCTTTATCAGTCTCTATTTCCGCTAAAATATCTCCTTCCTTGACGCTATCTCCAACTTTCTTGATCCATGTAGCAACTGTACCTTCTTCCATGGTATCACTGAGCCTAGGCATGGTAATCACGACTACCCCTTGAGGTGTTTCTACTGTCTTGGAACTATTGACATCAACAACCTCTGCGGCTGGTTTATTGTCTTCTTTTGGATTTTGATTGAGTAGAGATGAAATATCTTCCCCCTTTTTTCCGATAATGGCCAGCAAAGAATCTACCTTGGCTGTCTCACCTTCTTGGATTCCAATGTGCAACAAAGTCCCTTTATGAAAAGATTCGAACTCCATGGTGGCTTTATCAGTTTCGATTTCGGCTAAAATATCGCCTTCGCTTACTGCATCACCAACTTTCTTAAGCCAAGTCGCCACTGTTCCTTCCTCCATGGTGTCGCTCAAACGGGGCATTGTTATGATTTCTGCCATGACTTATAATTTATGTGGGATGAATGGGTAATCTGTTTGATCGTAAACAATGTCATACATCAAAGATTTATCTGGATAGGGTGAATTTTCTGCAAATTCCTCACACTCGGCAACCAACGACTTTACCCTTGAATCAATATCGTCTAAGTCCTTTTCAGTAGCATATTTTTTATCCAATATCAAATCTTTAACTTGAGTAATGGGGTCAATTTTTTTATAGGTTTCGACCTCTTCCTTAGTTCTGTAATGTTGAGCATCACTCATGGAATGACCGCGATAGCGATAGGTTTTCATTTCCAGAAAGGTTGGTCCTCCCCCTGAGCGTGCTCTTTCTATGGCCACATCCATAGCTTCGGCTACTGTCACAGGGTTCATCCCATCGACAGGACCGCAAGGCATTTCATAGCCAAGTCCTAATTTCCAAATTTCAGAGTGATTGGCAGTACGTTCAACTGAGGTTCCCATGGCATATCCATTGTTTTCGCAAACGAAAACTACCGGCAATTTCCACAACATGGCTAAGTTAAAAGTTTCATGCAAGGAGCCTTGACGTGCTGCGCCATCGCCAAAACAACAAACTGTAACTGCTCCTGTATTGTGGTACATGTCTCCAAATGCCATGCCAGCACCAAGTGGAATTTGACCACCAACAATGCCATGACCACCATAGAAGCGATGTTCTTTAGAAAAAATATGCATTGAGCCACCCAGACCCATTGAGGTACCAGTTACCTTTCCATAGAGTTCTGCCATTACTCGACGAGGATCAGCCCCCATACCGATAGGTTGAACGTGATTTCTATAGGCAGTAATCATTCTGTCCTTTGTCAGATCCATGGCATGCAATGCACCGGCTAAAATTGCCTCTTGGCCATTATAAAGGTGAAGAAATCCTCTTACTTTTTGTTGGATATAAACCGCGGCTAACTTGTCCTCGAACTTTCTCCACAATTGCATGTCTTCGTACCACTGTAGATAAGTTTTTTTTGTGATTTTTTGCATCTTTTTTGTCTAAACCGAAGGACAAAAATACGCCTTAGAACCGTATTACAAAACACAAGTGTCTAAAATTGACAAAAATCATTGTCAAATCGGTTCGCAAGCCACGCCGTTAAAAGAGAAATCAATCAATATTCGGAATAGGAATCGCGTCCAAAATTGAACGTCAAAGAGAAACGCAAAGTACTTTCGAGCGGACTTTGAACCTTTGAAGCGGAGAATAGGTAAGACAGGTCAACATCGACAACATTGTATTTAAATCCTGCGCCAAAAGTGAAGAACTGCCTCGCTCCCTTTTCTTCGCTTTCATGAAAATATCCAGTTCTAAGTGCAAAGGAATCTTGATAACGGTATTCTGCACCAAGGGCATAGGTAAATTCTTGCATTTCCTCCTTGAACCCACCTGGAGCGTCTCCGAAAGACTGAAATATGCCAGAGACAAAGCCAACGTTCGGATCTTTTCCTTCTAGGATGATACCCGAATTTACAGGTGAGCCTGGATACCCTATTAAATTATCGACGTCCATATCATACTGACCATTGCCATTGGTATCTGCATACTGGTATTCGTTGGCATAAACAGGTGGTGTTGGCACCAATAGTTTGGTGGCTTCTGCCGTAATGGCCAAAGTATTGTATGAGTCAAATACAAAATCGAAACCCCCGCCCAATCTTAAGGTTGACGGTAAGAAATTTTCAGAATTCTTACTGTTGTCGTATTTTATTTTCGGCCCTATATTTTGAAGGGCAAAGCCAGCCCTCCAGCGACCGTTGAAGCTGTCGTAAGCATTTTCTTCGCTTTGATAATAGCCAGATACGCCGACGGCGAAGGAGCTTGCCGCGGTAGCATCTGTATCTACTGATTGTATTTTTAAATCAGATCTCAAGTAGCCCAAATTGACTCCCATCGAAAACTGATCTGCCAATCTCAAAGAATAAGACAAATCAAAAGCCAATTCATTTGGGCTCTCAATCAATAAATTGTCAAAATCACCAGCAGCGGCTTGTTGTTCTGTGATAATTTCAATTTTACCTAAACTGAAATACTTGAAGCTCGCTGCAAAAGCACTGCGTTCGTTTAATCGGTTGAAATAGGTCACATTACCCAAAAAAATGTCGTTAACCAATTTGCTCAGATAGGGAGTGTAGTTTACGGCAATTCCTGATTTGGCTGTATTAAAAGCATATTTAGAAGGATTCCACTGCTGAGAATAGGCATCAGAGGATGTTGCCACTCCCATATCTCCCATGCCTGCAGCACGTGCATCTCCTGCAATGAGTAAAAATGGGACACCTGTAGTAATTACTCTACTGTCCTGAACTGGTATCACCGTTGTGGGGGTTTGTGCGAAAACAGAAAATACAGACAAAAAGAATAGAAAGGGGCTATGGGTAAGCAAATTTTTCACAGGATGTCGAATTAGTTGTAATTGATAAACGACAAATATATAGGAATATTACAGTTTGACCAGTTTTTCAAATTTTGTAGCCGTAGAACCTGTTAAAGGCGAACGTACCGTAAGCTTGTAAACATAAACGCCCTTACCTATAAAATCACCGAAATCATCGGTTCCATTCCAAGTTATGTCTCGAGACAAGGCACTATTGGCTTTACCATCTGCACTCGATTGTCCGTATAGTGTTTTGATCAACTTTCCTGAAACCGAAAAAATTTGTATCATAATATCCAGCGGCTCAGAACTATTATGATTGAACCAAAATTCGGTGTAATTAATGAAAGGATTGGGAAAATTCAAAACATGATCAATGACCAACCCATCGTTTTCGTCGAAAACCACAAAGCGAATCTCCGCCTCTGATGAATTGTTGTAAACGTCCCATGCCTTTAGTTTGAGGACGTGTTCCCCCGAGTCAAGGTCTCTGAAAGGGTAATTTACTGTTCCATTTTGGAAATCGTCTTGATTGGCAACATAATAGTCATTTAGATTGAAAGCATTGGCTTCATCACCATCTAATGTAGCCAAGATATCATGTCCCACTCCACCAATTGTGTTGATGCCGTTCAAGTCGAATAAATTCACCAAGAGTGTAGGGTTTTGGTTGGTTATTCCACCTGAAATAAAACTTTCGTCATTCATAAAAAGATCGATTGTAGGACCCACATTATCCTCACTAGCATTTGGATTTATGCCACCAATTCTTACCGACAAGTCAGCACCTGAGTGGTCATTGAATTGTCCCTCTTCCTTGGCATAAAAACTGACTTTACCTGTTCCCTCAGCAATCAGAATGTCGCGAGGAACAACAAAAGAAAAGTCGAAAAGACCATTGGAAACAGATGCCTGACCTTTGAAAATTGTCGACCCCAAAGTTTTAAAATCAAGAAGTAACAAATTGCCCGAGGAATCGGTAGTTCCGTCATTACCCAAGGTTGACCTTTCGACGTCTTTGTCATAAACGGTTGCGGTCAATTGTCCGTTATAATTGGATAATAAATTGCCGTTTTGATCGACTACTTCTCCTTTTAATTCGGCTAAATCAAGGGCCCTTAATATTTCATCGCTTTCTGAAATAGGAGTTCCATTGATGTGTGTCAACTTGATTTCAGGATTAGGCAATGCAAGTTTCATGGCAGGGTCTCCAATGAAAAAAACCAATCTTCTTTGATTTACCCCACTCAAACTTGAGCTAGTCTTGGTGAGTCTCAGCGCCTCAGCCATTGAAACGTTTTCTGGAGCACCGTTGATTCCAAAGAGATAGTCTTGAAGTTCAACATTGAATAAAACCCCGACATTGAGAAAAATTCTTCTTGTTGTGGTTAACATACCAATAGCTCCACCTTTAGGATTCCAATATAAATACTCTCCTGCCGTTGGGCGATTTGGATTATCGAATTTGGTATACTCACAGGTTACTGTTACGAAACAATTTAGTTTGCATTCATTTTTCAGCTCTTTGGCATTGAGAATATCAAAGATGCGTTCGCCAGCCAAACCGTCTTCACCGCCATGTCCAAAATAATTAACCACCAAAGACCCTAGTTCAATGGCATCGAAAATAGCCTTATTGACATCAGGGTAACGTTCGCCTCCTGAGGAAGACTCTTGAACAAAAGCATCTGAGTGAATTTTAGTTACATTTATTTGGGGTTTTTGAGATGAGACCATGTCTCCAATGATATTGGTAGTATTTTCCAAATCGAATTCGGAAGAAGCGTCGACGTCATCGGATATTACTACTACTTGATTCCTCCAACTGCCATAAGCTGCCTCCGTATAGTAAGACGCTATTTTGTCGACAAGCGATTTTGCCCGCTGCGGAGTGTCTGCCAAAATCCGGCCAATGGCAATATCCAACTGGTCCGAATTTGCCATCAAGCCTTCACCCAAATCCATCATGCCAAAAAAGTCATCGGACACAAAGGAGCTGACTGCATTAAAACTGTTGTATGAATACCAAGATGGAACAATATTGTTATTATTGCTGACGCGGTCTTTATAGTCAAAACTGCCATCCCCGAACAAGCAAACATACTTGAGTCTTTTAGTAGGATCAATTGGTCTGTCATAAACATATTTGACAAAGTTTCGAATAGCGGCAATATCTGGGTTGCCGGTATTAAACTCTTTGTAAATATCACTGAGTAATACTACTTTGACATTCAAGCCAGAGAGATTGCGATGGATATCAGCTAATCTTTCGGCCTGAAACTGCATATCTTCGCGAGTAAGAATGAGGTATTCGACATCCTCAAGTGCATTAGAGTTGCCTTGAAAAATGGTGCCTTTAAGATTTACGGTGCTGACTATTGAATTCGATAATCTCTGAGGTGTTAAAAAGTTTTGGGGGGCAACGGTCAGAAATAGTTTATCCTCTTGAGCAACGGTTTTGAAAGTGAGACTGCTAGCAGCATTGTTGTTCGCTAGCTCTTTAATATTATCGATTTCCGAAACGTCCCAAACCGAAACAAGGGATGAAGCATTGTCTAAGGTTAGCGAAACTACTTGATTATTTTGAGAGCTGCTTTTGGTGTTGAAAAATAAACTTTCACCGGCATAGGTCATTGAGCGCTTAGCTGCAATACTGATATAGTCTAAATATCCTGTTGAAGCAGGGTTTCCATTGTCATTATAACTCAGTCCAATTGTAACTCCCGATCCAGGCAATGCCTGTTGAACATTCAACTCACTTCCCGACGCGAGATTACTTGATTGGCTGTTATTACCTATAAAACTGAGTTGACCGATAGCGCTGTTATTGAGCGTTACTGACATGGTTGTATTGACTTCGGATGTGGCCGCGGCCAAAACCTTGATCTCTGCTAATTCCCCAGAAATGAGGTTGGGAAAATTAAAAGTAAAATCTTGCTGCGGGTCGAAATCAAAGCGCTCTCCAAACCAGCGTCTCCCCATATTAGCCAAGTTGTATTCGTCCACTTCGTGAAATTGATAATCAACGAATGAAGTCAAAGATTGATTTGCTGTGGCACTGGGTTCTATATATTGGCCTACCCTTAAACCATTGCTCCCGCCCACCTGTATAAAGTAAATAGTTTGATCGGTATAGGCGTTGACATGGGTACGACTTTCTTGATCGTATGACGCTGTTCTTCCATAAAAAAGAATATAGTCCTCGGAGTTAAATATGCCGTCTTCTTCGCCAATCACTTTGATGGCATTCTCAACTGGATCGAAAGGTGTATTCAATTGATTGTCTAAAGGCAACATGAGGCCACCATATCCATAAATCTTAATGGTCCTAGGGTCCACACTCGAAACATTAATGCCAAGTGATTGAAGAAAATCCCTGTTCAACTTATAAATTCCACTTTGATCAATCGAAAATCTATACCAATTCCCTTGAGTCATCACAGAATTATACACCGCTACTGACCTTTGAAAAGAGGGTTGTGAAGAGGTTTGATAGGTCACCACAAATGATGTAATTCTTTCAAAACCTCTCGAAGTTTTAATGATGGGCGAAAGTTCCAATAACATTCCTATGCGACCTCTTGAATTGGTCTGTTTCAAGCTGAACTCTAATTGTTCAGGGATTGTAGATACCGGCAAATCAAAAAGTTCATTTTGACCTATGGTTGAAGTAACAACTCTTGAGATTTGTGCTGAATTTGGTTGCAAAGGAGCAGTTTCCTCCCATTGAGCCACAAAGTGCAAATTTTCACCATCAAAATCAAAATTGACCTCATTAAAATTGGGGATTACCAGATTTGAAATTCCATTATTAAGTGTTTTTGGTGCATCCCATGAAATTGCAAACTCACGTTGTTGAGCAAAGACCGTTTCAACTAAACACACAACTAGGAAAAAATAAATCGATCGCATAGTCAAACAACGCAAATAAACGACGCATTAGTATAATGGCAAGATATGTAATAAATGCCTTTTCTGCACGTTAGTATAGACGTGAAACAAGTAAAAAATCATTTTAAATTTAAATGGTTGTTTTATGTGTCAATATTATTAAATTGCAAATCGTTTAATTGAGGAGCATATCATGCATATTAAAAAATACATTTCGATGAAAAACCTAGCGATTATATTGGTTGCGATGACTGTGATCAGTTGTAAAAACTCATCGGGTTCGAGCAATGTTTCCAGAGCGACTGGATTCAAAATCAACGATAAATTAGGAGGTTTTCAGTACAACACAAAATTCAAAGGGCAAGAAGCCAGTCCAGGAATGGTATTTATTGAAGGCGGCACCTTTACCAAAGGAAGAGTGCAAGACGACCCCATGCACGATTGGAACAATTCTCCAAATCAGCAGCACGTTCAGTCTTTCTACATGGACGAAAATGAGGTCACCAATTTGATGTACCTCGAATACCTCGATTGGTTAAAACGAATTTTCCCTCCTAGCGAAGCCAATTATAAAAACATTTACCAAGGCGCTGTTCCTGATACTCTTGTGTGGAGAAGCCAACTTGGGTTTAATGAAGAAATGGTGGAAAACTACCTAAGACACCCTGCCTATGCCCAATATCCAGTGGTAGGGGTGAGTTGGATACAAGCTACAGAATTCGCTAACTGGAGGACTGACCGGGTCAATGAGGCGAATCTTGAAATGGCTGGATATTTGAAAAAAGACGCCAAAATAACTGATGTTAATAGTGGCCAGACATTCAATACCCAAACTTACCTCAACGCTCCGACTCAGACATATGGTGGCAATACAGAAATCATGCAAGGAAAGCGCAACACTAAAGACTCTACGGGTGTTTATGCCACAAGAGAAACTGGAGTGCTTAGCCCTTCTTACCGATTGCCAACAGAAACCGAATGGGAATTTGGTGCATTGGGCATGTCCGATTTAAGAGATTACAACGTATATCGCGGCAGAAAAAAATACCCATGGGATGGTCAGTACACCAGAACTGGGAATCGTCAAACACGCGGTGACCAATTGGCCAATTTCAAACAAAGCAAAGGTGATTACGGTGGAATTGCAGGTTGGTCCGACGATGGTGCCGATATCACTGCCCCTGTTAGATCCTACGAACCTAACGACTATGGGCTCTACGATATGGCAGGTAATGTGGCAGAATGGGTTGCCGATGTCTACCGTCCAATAGTAGATGATGAGTTTAGCGATTTCAACTATTATCGTGGCAATGTATTTACAAAAAATGCCATCAATGCCGACGGATCAGTAAAAATTATTAAAGAATCGGAAGTAGTTTATGATACTTTGAGCACTGGTAAAACCGTGGCTAGAGTACTTCCAGGAGAAATCGCTCAGGTTCCAGTTGACGAAAATGAAACCTATTTGAGAACTCAATTCAGCCAAAGTGACAACCGCAATTTCCGAGATGGAGACATTCGTTCATTGAGATTTGCTGATGATTATGATCCAAACAATCCTAATCAAGTCGATAAAGGCTCAACCAATCAAATGTACAACTCACCTCAACACAAGGCACAGATTGTCAATGACACCCTACAACGTAAGTGGGATGATTCCGACACGAGAAATTCATTGATTAACGATCGCGTAAGAGTGTTTAAAGGTGGATCATGGCGAGATAGAGCTTATTGGCTTGATCCAGCTCAACGCCGATTCTTCCCAGAAGAAATGGCTTCGGATTACATCGGCTTCCGATGTGCCATGTCTAGAGTTGGTCCAAAGTCGGACTCAAAACGCAAAAGAAGAAATTAATTTAACTATGTTGCTCTCTAAAAAAGTCTCAACTCCGTTGGGACTTTTTTATTACTTTTAAACGATGGACATTAAAACGCTTCATGGCTTGTTCCTTTCGCATCCTGCTGTTTTTACAGACAGCAGAAAAGTCATCGATGGTGGTATTTTCTTTGCCCTCAAAGGCGACCATTTCAATGGCAATCAATTTGCACTTTCCTCAATAGATAAAGGGGCAGCCTATGCTGTTGTAGATGAACCTGTTAATCATCCAAAGTGTATTCAGGTTGAAGACGTTCTTCAAACGCTTCAAGACTTGGCACATTTCCACAGAATTTACCTGGGGCTCCCAATTGTCGCTATTACGGGGAGCAATGGTAAAACCACTACTAAAGAACTGATTTTTGCGGTACTCAGTCAAAAATATAATACCAAAGCGACAGTTGGCAACCTCAACAATCATATTGGAGTTCCATTGACCCTTTTAAGCATGGACTCATCAACAGAACTAGGCATAGTAGAAATGGGGGCTAACCACCTTGGAGAAATTGCTTCCTTGTGTGCCATTGCTTCTCCAGACTATGGGTATATCACCAATTTTGGTAAAGCCCACTTGGAAGGCTTTGGAAGCATTGAAGGAGTCATTAAAGGGAAATCGGAACTTTATGAAGATTTGAAAAAACGTGGTAAAATAATTTTTATTAATTCTGCTGATGCCCTCCAAGTTGAACTATTAAAAGATTATAGGAATGCTTATCGTTTTGGCATACAGCCGACTGACGATTGTCAAATTTTTAATTGTACTGCTTCATCCACGGTTTGCGCTTCTTATGACAAAACTAAAATTCAAACTCAACTGATAGGAGCATATAATTTCAACAACGTTGCTGCTGCAATAGCGTTTGGTTCATACTTTGAAATCCAATCTAATTTGATGGCGTCGGCAATAGAGGGTTATCAACCTCAAAACAACCGTTCGCAGCTCATCATAAGCAATGAAAACACCATTATCTTGGACGCTTACAATGCGAATCCCACTAGCATGAAAGCGGCCTTGGATAATATATTACAAACTGACAGCTCGAAAAAAGTTGTCATTTTAGGAGACATGCTCGAGCTTGGCGAAGCCAGCGAAACTGAGCATCAAAATATTGCTGATTTGGTTGAGTCAATGCACCTTTTTGCAGCATATTTTGTTGGACCAAGATTCTTCAAAACCAGAACTTCCTCAGCTGTCAAATTTGAGACCATCGAAACTTTAATGAGCCATCTCGAAACACATCCCTTCGTTCAAACAGTAGTTCTTGTCAAGGGGTCTAGAGGTATGGCTTTGGAACGATTGATTCCCAAGATTCACTAGTATTATGTGTTCCAGTACAAAAAAAGCCTCAAAATGAGGCTTTACTTATTTTATGGTGGGTCATACTGGATTCGAACCAGTGACTTCTACCCTGTCAAGGTAACACTCTGAACCAACTGAGTTAATGACCCAATAAAAGCAGAACTTCTGCAATTAAAAAAACCGCTAAAAGCGGCTCTTAAAGT
>JALRKI010000063.1 GCA_023254815.1 Flavobacteriaceae bacterium | reverse complement strand
GAACAATTCTTTGTTCGTAAAATCGGGCCATAGCACTTCTGAAAAATACAATTCTGCATAGGCCAACTGCCATAATAAAAAATTACTCAAACGCTTCTCGCCGCCAGTGCGAATGAGCAAATCTACCTCAGGCATATTTTGCGTGTAAAGATGCTCATTAATTGTCGATTCATCTATATTTTCGACCGAAATTATGTTATTTTTAACTTTGGCTGCTACCTGACGAAGCACATTGGTCAATTCTTCTTTGGCACCGTAATTCAAGGCTAGAGAAACTGTAATATTTTGATTGTTTCGTGTGGCTTGGGTAACGTGATTCAATGTGCCAACGACATCTTCGGGAAGGTTGAGTGTGCTGCCTATGCTATTGATCCTTATATTATTTTTTTGAAGTTCATCCAACTCGTTATTCAAGGAGTTGATCAGCAGGCTCATTAACATTTCTACTTCTTGAGTAGGACGTTTCCAGTTTTCTGTTGAAAAAGTAAATAGGGTTAGATATGGAATGCCAATTTCTAAACAACCCTCTACTACTTTTTTTACGGATTCGGCGCCATTTTCATGTCCAAAAATCCTATGCTGACCTCTGCTTTTAGCCCAACGACCATTACCATCCATGATAATAGCCACGTGCGCAGGTTTCCTTCTGCTCAGTTTGATATTTTCTAACAATTCTTCAATACTCACAAAAACATGGTTTGCGACCAAAAGTATAGGTCAGAGTTATCTGCGTAAAAGTATACCAATCATTATTACTCAAATTTCCAAAACTAAAATCGTCGTGCAGCTTTTCGCTGTCTGGCAAACTTCCGTCAATTTCATCAGAAAAACTATATCTGACACCAATTTCTGCACCTAAAATCAATCGATTGCTTATTGTTCTTTTATATCCAGCGATGATTGGAATGCCAAAGGCCCAACTTTTTGTATTTTCTGGAACGATTACCCCATTGTTAAAATAAAAGTTGCTGTGATATAAGGCCGTAATGCCAGTAGCCAGGTAGGGTGTTGATTCCCCACCTCCTTCAAAAGTGTTGAAATCGAAAAAATTGAATTCAATACCCCCAGAAATTTCAATGGTCTGTTTTGCAAATTGGTAGTTTCTTTCTACCCGCCTCGGATCAGATGACTTGCTGTCTAGAGCTGCCAACTTGGTATAGGTCAAGGATCCTCGAAAAGAATGACGAAGACTTCTGTTCCATTTGACTAACCCGCTGATCGCAATTTTGTTAGGATTAATGAAAGTTGTTGAACCAACATCGCCAATAAAATTACTGCCTCCAATTGCACCCCCAACTTCAATAAGTTGACCATTGCTCAATGAAGGAACAATCAGTGCAATTAATAGGTATATATATGTATATTTCATCGGTAAAAGGCTGCAAATATAAGCAATATTAAAATCAGTAATTACAACAGTTTAAACAGAGAAGAAGAACAAATATTGTCTAATTCCGTTTGTCCTCTCCCCAAAGTAATTTCTTGCGTAATGTTGGCAGGAAGCCTTCATTTTTCAATTCTATCATTTTGATGGACTGGGAAGATTTTTTTATTTTCAATACAGTATCTGTTCCAACGCTGACCACAGTTGAATCCATAGAAACCAAAAATTGCTCTGTTCGGCTCGAAACGACTAAGGTAACTTCTAAATGATCAGGGATAACCAAAGGACGGACGTTTAGATTGTGAGGTGCAATAGGTGTCAAAACCAAATTATTGCTTTGTGGCATTACAATTGGCCCACCACAGCTCAGAGAATAGCCAGTCGACCCAGTGGGTGTTGACACAATGAGCCCGTCAGCCCAGTATGAAGTTAAATACTCACCATTGAGCAAAGTCTCTATTCTTACCATGGCAGTAGTGTCCTTGCGGCTAACAGTAATTTCATTTAGGGCGATTTCATTGGCCGACAACCCAGAAATAGGGTGATTTGACGAAATCTCTAGAACGCATCTTTCTGAAATTTGAAATCGTTTTGCCAACAAATCATCAATGGAATGGTCGAGAAATTTTTTCTGTATTGTGGCCAAAAACCCCAATCGGCCGGTATTGATGCCAACCACGGGAACAGTCAATCCATTCAAATATTTAATGGCTCTCAAAAGGGTACCATCCCCTCCAATAGTAATCAGAAGATCGAACGAATTGTCCAATTGTTTCCAAATATTACAGAGATTCAACTGTTTAATATCGGCAAATTCTCGAAGCAATTCAAAAAAATGAGATTCAATATAAACCTGCGATTGGTGGGCTTGGAGTTTATCCAATAGAATGTTAAGTAATGAAACATCGTCAGCATCAAAGCGACTTCCAAATATTGCAATCTTCATCCTTAAATTTTTAAAAAACGATCGAGATAGGCAGCTCTCTCTTTGAGGACTTGCAAGTGATCGTCCTCCAGGTGAACCGATTTGACCGTGTAGTCGTATTGTCGAAGCCCTTGCAAAACGGCATTCAATTCTCTTTGGCCAATTTTGAGTACCAATTGAATTTGCCCAGCTTCTAGTCTTGACCTGAAAAGGCCTAATACTTCTCCCGCATTACTTTCTACAATTTGAGTAATTTCGGAAAAACTGAAATCGACGTAGTTTTTTTCGATTACAAGAATATGTCCTGGCTCAGAAAAAAAAGGCGTTGAACTGAACAAGCCAATCACGTCGTTCAATTCATAGTAACCCAAATATTGTCCTTTGGCATTGAGCACAGGCATGACGTTAGTCTTGTTTTTGGAAAAGGCTTCTAAAGTTTCCAGCCATAACGTAGACTCTAAAACAAAAATACGTTCAATGGCATACAAAAAGTCAGATAAGGGTTTGGTGGCCTCAAAACAAAGCGCATCGGTTTCAGATAACAGTCCTACGAAGTTGCCGTTATCTTCGATGATCACATGAGAAGTGGTCAATTGACTGAAAAGCAATTGAGCCTCTTTGACTTTGACATGAAGAGACAATGGTGGGATGTCGTTCAGAATGAAATGTTCGAGATGCATGAGTGCAAATTACTGAAAAATGATATGTTGTGCGGGAAAGTTCTTTGTAATTTTGAGCCCGAAACTAAAAAATGACGAAGTTAAGCGTAAATATAAACAAAATCGCCACTTTGAGAAATGCTCGAGGGGGAGGTGTGCCCGACGTGGTTCAGTTTGCTATTGATGCCCAGAATTTTGGTGCTCAAGGCATTACCATTCATCCAAGACCAGACCAAAGGCACATAAAATATCAAGATGCCTTTGACCTTAAACCAGTTGTTCACACAGAATACAATATTGAAGGTAACCCAATTGCAGAATTCGTTAAGCTGGTCATTCAAATTAAACCAACCCAAGTGACGCTCGTCCCCGATTCTCCCGATGCTATAACTTCAAA
Source organism: Flavobacteriaceae bacterium (assembly GCA_023254815.1). Classification (GTDB taxonomy): domain Bacteria; phylum Bacteroidota; class Bacteroidia; order Flavobacteriales; family Flavobacteriaceae; genus JALRKI01. The sequence continues at coordinate 3,200 of JALRKI010000063.1, read as the reverse complement.
TGCGGGATGGGACACCCTTAAAAACCGATTGTTTTTAACTGAGATGGCCGACGAATTCAGGTATCATGGTATCAGAACTTCTATTTTTGTCGATCCAGTTGAACAACAAATTGAAGGGGCTAAGGCCACTGGAGTGGATCGAATTGAATTGTACACAGAGTCTTATGCTAAAAGGTACAAGGAAAATCGTCAACAGGCTATATTGCCCTATGTCACTTGTGCCAAACTGGCCGATCAAATTGGACTTGGAGTCAATGCAGGACATGATTTGTCACTGGAAAACATTGCTTTTTTTCGGGCCGAAATTCCGAACCTCTTAGAAGTTTCGATTGGCCATGCATTGGTATCGGAGAGCATCTATTATGGTCTTGAAAAAGTCATTGCGTCATACCTTGAGAAACTCCGATAGATGAAATTGTTGCATGCCAATGTATTAGGTTATACGGGAACACCCTTCGTTATTTTGCATGGATTTCTTGGAAGTGGGGACAATTGGAAAACACTTGCCAAGCGTTTTTCTGAATTGGGCTATCAGGTTCATGTACTGGATCTTAGAAATCATGGCAAGAGCTTTCATGATAGCGAATTTAATTATGAAGTAATGGCCGAAGACCTCCGCTTTTACTGCTCTCATCACGGATTAAAAGACATTGTACTCCTAGGCCATTCCATGGGTGGTAAGGTGGCCATGACCTTCACATTAAAATATCCAAATTTCCTAAAACAACTGATAGTCGTGGACATAGCTCCTCGCTATTACTGCGCTCATCACCAAGGCATTTTGCATGGCTTGAATGCGATTGATTTTGACAAAGTTAAAACACGGCAAGATGCTGAAATTATTTTGAGTGACTTCGTGAATGAACCAGGAACTCGGCAGTTCCTCTTAAAAAATCTCTATTGGGTAGAGCCAAACAGACTTGGCTGGCGCATGAACCTTGAGGTTCTGACTGAACAGGTGGAGGCAATAGGTCAAGAACTCAAAGATTTTCCCAAAGTATCTACCCCAAGCCTCTTCCTCAAGGGATCCAAGTCAGATTACGTTCTTCCGAAAGACGAAGAGCGCATTTTGAATCAGTTTGAAAATGTGGAAATTAAAGAAATTGCACATGCTGGACATTGGTTACATGCCGAAAATCCTGATGATTTTTTTGATGCCGTAGCCTCATTTTTGGTAAAAGGGTGAATAGGGGTTGGAGATTATTTGTGACAGGTCAAAATTCGCTGTACTTTTGCAGACTTATTTACAACAGCTGATATATGCAAATTAAGAAAGACCAAAAAGACGCCCTCAACGCCACCATAACCATTAATATAGAGAAGTCAGATTATCACGAGAAGGTTGAACGTGCTTTGAGCGACTATCGGCGCAAGGCAAAAATAAAAGGATTTAGACCTGGGCATGTGCCAATGGCTTTTATACGCCAACAATATCAGCAGTCGGTTTTAATGGATACCATGAATAAGTTACTTCAAGACAGTTTGGGCAAATACATGGCTGATGAAAAACTTGATATCCTCGGCAACCCCTTACCTCTGCCTCAAAATAATTTAAATTGGGACCAAGATGATTTTTCTTTTCAGTTCGAAATAGGATTAACTCCCGAGTTTGAGGTGAATTTAAATGGACGAAAATCAGTTGTTCAATATCAAATCGTTGCTGATGATGCAGTGATTAATCGTCAATTGGAATCTATACAAAAACAATATGGCAAACTAGTAACTGTTGAAAAAGTAGATAAAAGTACTGAAATCAAAGTGGACTTTGCCGATGCTTCGGGAGACCGCACAGGCAGCACCATCATTGTTGTCGATCAATTAAAAGGGAAGTCCAATCAGCAGAAATTCCTGGAAGCCAAAGTTGGAGACACTTTGAGTTTGAAAACAAAAGATCTGTTTCTAAATGACAAAGATTTGCAGGACGCTCTGAACTTGTCTCAAGAAGAAACAAAAGGATTGAACGTTGAGGTTAGTGCGACAATCACTGCTCTTCAAAACAGAGAAAAAGCAGAATTGAACCAGGATTTGTTTGACAAACTTTTTGGTCAAGGGGTGATTACTTCAGTCACCGAATTAAAAGAAAGAATCAAGTCGGATGCCGAAAAACAGTTTGCTCAACAGTCTGATCAGAAATTATTAAATGATGTTATTGAATCCTTGTTGGACAATACCAAATTTAAATTGCCGTCTGAATTTTTAAAAAAATGGATGCAGCAAAGTGGAGAAAAGCCATTGACTGCTCAAGAGGCCAAAGCGGAATATGAGAAATCTGAAAAAGGCATTCGCTACCAATTGATCGAAGGGAAATTAATCGAAAAATACGATTTAAAAGTCAAGATGGAAGAAGTTCAAAATTATGCCAAGGATCGTATTCGAATGCAAATGGCTCAATTTGGACAAAACAATCCTACAGATAAAGAATTAACTGATATTTCAACCCGTGTACTTGGTAATAAGGATGAGGTTAAACGGATTGCGGATGAAGTTTTGAGTATGAAAATGCTAAATCTATTTAAGAAAGAAGCCAATTTGAAACAAAAGACCTTGTCTTATGACAAATTTATCAAAGAATTGAGTTAATCATTTTTCATAAAAGCAGTATCTTTCTAATCAATTTCAGCACCTAAAGTATCAAACGCATGAATTACGGAAATGAGTTTAAAAAATTTGCCATCCAAGATCAGGGTGTCAGCAGCACATACTATGATAAGATTGTCAGCAGTATGTTTCCAATTGGATTGACCCCAAACATCATTGAAGAGCGTCAGATGAATATCGCCATTTTTGATGTTTTTTCAAGGTTAATGATGGATCGTATCATCTTTATGGGTACCGCTATCAACGATCATGTAGCCAACATCATTCAGGCTCAATTGTTGTTTTTGGAGAGTACAGACTCCTCCAAAGACATTCAGATATACATCAATTCGCCAGGTGGTGGGGTATATGCTGGGTTGGGGATCTATGATACCATGCAACTCATTAAACCTGACGTTGCCACCATTTGTACCGGTATGGCGGCTTCCATGGGAGCTGTTTTGCTTTGTGCAGGAGCCAAGGGTAAAAGAAGTGGATTGACTCATTCAAGAGTAATGATTCATCAACCCTTAGGAGGGGCCCAAGGACAAGCCAGTGACATTGAAATTACGACTCGCGAAATCCTTGCTTTGAAAGAAGAGCTTTATCAAATTATCAGTAAA
>JALRKI010000115.1 GCA_023254815.1 Flavobacteriaceae bacterium | reverse complement strand
TCAAATTGAGGGCCTAAATATTTTGTGCTCATTGAAGTACATTCTAGATGCCATCCTGGAAATCCAACTCCCCAAGGTGAAGGCCACCTCATGATGTGTTCCGGTTCAGCTTTTTTCCACAAGGCAAAATCTTGAGGGTTTTTTTTATCTTGTTGACCATCCAAACCACGAGAATTGTGAATTAAATCGTCCAAATTTCTTCCACTCAAAATACCGTAATGGTGGGTTTGGTTGTATTTGAAAACATCGAAATAAACCGATCCATTGACTTCATATGCCAAGCCTTTGTCCAAAATCGCTTTAACGGTCTCAATTTGCTCTATGATATGACCTGTTGCACTTGGCTCAATGTCAGGCGGTATGCAATTCAAACTACTGAGCATGTTGTGAAAATCAACCGTATAACGTTGAACTATTTGCATGGGCTCAACTGATTGAAGTCGTGCTTCTTTGGAAATGCGATCCTCACCACTGTCGGCATCTTGTTCCAAGTGACCTACATCCGTAATGTTTCGGACATATCGAACATTGTACTCCAAGTGTCTTAAATATCTCGAAATGGTATCAAAAGAGAGAAACGTTCGTAAATTTCCCAAATGTACCTTGTTGTAGACCGTCGGTCCGCAAACATACATACCAACATGACCTTTTACCAAAGGTTCGAACGCTTCTTTCTTGCCCGAAAGGGAGTTGTAAAGTTTGATATGATGTTGCTCGTAGCGTTTCATGGCAATTAAAAATCAGTCTCCATTTGAATATATGCGAGGAAGTCTGCCTTTACAGAGGCCTCCTTGAATCGACCGCCAAATTCACTAGTAATCGTGCTGCTATCGTAATCTCTGATGCCCCTTGAGTTGACACAAAGATGTTTGGCATCAATTACACAAGCAACATCTGGAGTGTTGAGAACTTTTTGCATTTCATGAACGATTTGCATGGTCAGTCGCTCCTGTACTTGAGGTCTTCGGGCGAAATAATCAACAATGCGATTCATTTTTGACAAACCTACGACTGTGCCATTGGAAATGTAAGCAATGTGAGCCTTACCTATTATTGGAAGTAAGTGGTGTTCACAAGTCGAATACAAAGTAATATTCTTTTCTACCAACATTTCTCCATACTTGTAGTTGTTCTTAAAAGTCGAGGATTTTGGATGATTTTGTGGTAACAACCCGCCGAATAGTTCGTTGACAAACATTTTGGCAACTCTTTTTGGAGTTCCTTTGATGCTGTCGTCGGTCAAGTCCATGCCTAAAATATCCAATATATGAGCCACATGAGACTCAATTTGAACTATTTTCTCTTCTGGGGAAACATCAAAAGCTCCTTGTTTTAGGGGATTTATAGCCGAGTAATTCGAGTGATCTTCGTCAGTACTCATATCGTGGGAGTTAGCCATTTGTGTTATTTTCTCAATACTGTTTGACGATGTAAAGATAGCAATTTGCTAGGGGATTATTTTCCATTTAAAATATTTTCAGCTAATTTTCTAAATGTGGATGTTAACCCTATTTTAGATAAATCAAGCATTAATTTGATGTTTTTGCAAAAATATTCTATACATTTATAATAAACTTCACGGTATGATTTATAAAATCAATTTCGTTCTTTTCTGGCTTTTGATAACTGGGAGTCTTTTTGCCCAAAAATCAGTTGGCGTCGTTGAGTTTCCCTCAGAAGTTTCGGCTCCTTTAACTAATGCTGAACGGCTCCAATTGTTGGAGGTATTTGGTGATAGTTTTAATAAGTTAGTTTTGGAAAATCCAACTCAACTACAAAATTTGAAGTTTCTTTTACGGTCAAGAATAAAAATCATTTCAACCGATAAAGATGATTTGTCCGAGGTTCCTAAACTTTCGGATTTAGAATTATTCAACCAATACAATAAGGATCTGCAAAAACCGAAATCTTTTGATCCGTCCAATTTCAATCCTTTGATTTATCAATTTCAATGGTATAGCCCAACCCAACAAATTTACCATATAAACAATACTGACCTGCTGCTTCAAATTATCCCGCAGCATGCATTTATTAGAAATTAAGGAATCCTTTTTTCGGGCCAGTTTATTTATAATTCTTTTAGTTTTTGTTATCGGAAATTCCAACGGTCAAAACTATAACATGACCAATGGGACCATTAATACTTGTTCTGGCAATTTTTATGATTCTGGTGGAGCTGGTGGCGGTGCTAATGCCTATGGCAACAACGAAAATTTTGTCTTCACGATCTGTCCTGAACAGGCCGGTCAACTAACTCAAGTAGATTTTACGGTTTGGAACACTCAACTCAATTTGGATGTTTTGACCATATACAATGGCCCGAATACCTCTTCCCCAGTTATGGGTACTTTCTCTGGTTCGGCTGCGAATTCCCCCGATTTTGTAAGTGCAACACCTGATAATTTATCAGGGTGTTTAACCTTTCAATGGACCAGTAATGAATCAGCAGCCACCACAGGCTGGGAAGCAGTGATTTCTTGTTTCTTGCCATGTCAAACCATCAATACTTCCCTCGATAGCGCTTCACCAACACCAAACGCTGATGGGTATATCAAAGTCTGTGTAGGCGAAGAGATAACTCTGTCTGGTAGCGCAACATTCTCTGTTGATGCAACCGGAGCAACATATGAATGGGATTTGGGTAACGGAACCACTGTGCCTGGTACTACTGCCACTTTTTCTTACGACCAACCGGGAGTTTATATCGCCAATTTAATTGTACATGACACCAACACCACTGGAGACCCAGAAGGTTGTACGAACAATAATAGAATTGAACAAGTCATACAAGTCGATACAGGATTTGATTTCACAGGGTCTGCTCCAGCGAGCCCGGAAATTTGTTTCGGGGAACAAGTTACTATATCGGCAGTGGCCACTCCTATAGAATATATCAACGATTGTGCACCTCCGGTTAGTGGAACTACGTTTCTTCCTGACGGTAGCGGTGTTTCCTACACTACAAGTATACTTGTGGACTGCTTTGACTCAGGGATGACAATTACCAGTGCAAATCAATTGATGAACGTTTGTGTTACTATGGAGCATTCCTATTCTGGGGATTTGGACATTACTATCATCAGTCCAAATGGGCAAGAAGCTCAATTGTTTGAACAAGCTGGTGGAGGAACTTATTTCGGTGGAGCTAATGATGACGGGACTACAACACCTGGAACTGGAGAGACGTATTGTTTTTCGATGAGTGGAAGCGTACTGCTGGCTAACGCACCAACTATAACCAATGGATCTCCTCCAAATAATTCTTGGACTCCTGGTACATACTTACCTTATCAATCTTTCAATAATCTCCTAGGAAGCCCGTTGAATGGCACCTGGACGATTGAAATTGTTGATAATTTGGCAATAGACAATGGTTATATTTTTGAATGGTGGCTAGAATTTGATCCCAATTTGCAACCACCAGAATATTCATTCACTCCTGAAATTGTTTCAGAATCATGGGATACTGACCCTACGATTGTTTCAATATCTGGGCAAGACATTGTTGTTCAACCCGATACTGATGGAACATTTTGTTATACCTATCTAGTAATTGATGATTTCGGTTGTGAATTTGAAGAAGAAATTTGTGTTGTAGTATTTCCAGATATTGTAGTCAATGAACCAACAGATCTTTTCACTTGTGAAACAGTTGCTGGTGCGCCTTATTCATTCGACCTACTGTCCAATGATGCCATCATTTTAGCAGGCAATCCATCTCCTTCTGATTATGTCATAAGTTATTATGATTCTCAAGCCAATGCTGATTCTGAGACAAACCCTCTGTCAGGAGATTTAACCGCTTATTCTGGCGTGGACAATGAGGAAATTTTTGTTAGAATTGAATACCTCAATACAGATTGCTATGAAACCTCTAGCTTTTTTCTAAGAACCATTGCCCAACCGGTCATAAACCCGACTCTTTCACTTACGCTTTGTGACGATCAATCTAATGATGGAGCAGAGTTGTTCGACCTCGATAGCCAATCTGCGAGCATTCTTGGCAGTCAAGATCCAACAGATTTTTTGGTCACCTACTACATCAGTCAAGCAGACGCTGACTCTGCCACTGGTGCTCTGACAAGCCCCTACCTCAGTGGGAATGCCTCTATTTATGTCAGAATAGATGATGTTGGTGGTGCTGGCTGTTTTGTGGTGTCAAATTCTTCTGTATTTGATTTGATTCTTCTGGAAGCTGATGATTCTAGCTTTGTTCTTACACCCAATTGTAATGGCGCTTCGGCAACTATAACCGGAGTTGTAGGAGGGCTGTTCTCGTTTTCAATACCACCAATAGATGGAGCAGTAATTGATCCGAATACAGGTTTAATTACCAACGGTTCTTACGGAACGACCTATGAAATTGCATATACTACAAACGGTGTCTGTCCGACCACGACTATTCAAACCGTTACCACATTAGATGCTATAGACAGCAGTTTCGCCATGTCAGCCAATTGTAGTGGTGCTACAGCTCAAATATTAGGTGCCACTGGAGGGGTTTTTTCTTTTGCACTTACCCCGACGGATGGTGCAATAATTAACTCTTCAACCGGAGAAATTACTAATGCGACAAGCGGCGCTACCTACTCTATTTCTTACGAAACAGTTGGTAGTTGCCCAACGATTACTACCGTCGATGTAACCGTATTGGCAGAAGAATTTGCCACTTTTAGTATGACACCAACTTGCGATGGTGGCTTCGCTACCATTACTGGTGACACGGGTGGAATATTCAGTTTTGCGTCTACACCTACTGATTCAGCCGTTATCGATCCAACAACGGGGACTGTAACCTTGGGTAGTTTCGGCACTACTTATGATGTGACTTACACAACAGCGGGCCCATGTCCTGCTAGCACTACAGTAAGCGTAACGGTCTTGGCGGAAGAATTTTCTGATTTTAGCATGACGCCGAATTGTGAGGGAGGAATAGCAACAATATCGGGAGATACTGGGGGAACATTTGCCTTTGTAACAACTCCATCTGATGGCGCAGTGATTGATGTAGTAACAGGAGAGGTTACAGGAGCCAGCCCAAGTTCTAGTTACGACATATCCTATACGACAGCTGGTCCTTGTCCAGACGTGACTACAGTTACCTTAACCGTGCTGGATGAAGAGTTTGCTACCTTTACAATGACTCCTACTTGTGATGGTGGTGTAGCCTCCATTACTGGTACTCTA
>JALRKI010000182.1 GCA_023254815.1 Flavobacteriaceae bacterium | reverse complement strand
GAAACGTGCTTGTGCTAGGACACTTGGTTTGTTAGGAAAATCAATTTTGTTTTGAAATTCCATGATGTAATTGGCACGATTTACTCCTGCGAACATCCATCCCCAAATATCACGCAATTGCTGATTGTTTGGAGTGTGAATCATATCGTCCACCTGTTGAATGCCTGGAACGTCAGTAGCGTTCTCACCACCTGCCAATGTATTGTCGGAAGCAATCTCTCCCAACATCACATTCAAGTAAGTAGATTGTAACATGTCATAGGCCCCAATCAGAGCAGCTTGATAATCGGCTTCAGAATTGAAAAAATTCTCAGAGTTGACATCTTGAGAATCGACATACACAAAATCGTCGGAGCAACTGGTCACAAGGACAACAGCGCTTAAAGTTGTTAAAATGAAGTTATATTTTGTCATCATGTCTAATTATTAAAAAGTTAGGTTTAGACCTAATAAATAGGTTCTTGGATTTGGATAAAATCCAAAGTCAAATCCAGACGCTAATGGGTCACCATTGGTCACAGTGGGGTCATAGCCTCTGTATTTGGTTAGGGTGAAGGCATTGTTGACAGCACCATATATTCTCAAGTCTTGGAAGCCAAAAGTTCCTGATTCAAAGGTATACCCCAATTGCATGTTCTGAGCGCGAACAAAAGAGGCGTCCTCCACATAGTAATCCGAGAACACCGAATTTGAAGTCGCCGCAGTAGTCACACGAGGAACTGAATTTGACGTATTGGCTCCATGCCATCTGTCCAATTCGTAAGTGGTCCTGTTGACTAAAGGGGTATTGCGCTCGTAATTGCGCACCATATCGTTTCCTACAGAGGCAAAGAAATAGGATTGGAAATCAAATTTTTTGTAGTTAAAAGTCACATTTAGCCCCATTGTAAAATCGGGCAAGGGATCTCCAATATAAGTACGATCATCTTCATCCAATACGCCATCATTGTTGACGTCAACATATCTCAAATCCCCAGGAGCTGCAACCGTTCCCAGTTGTGCCTGTGAAGGGTGGTTGTCTATCTCGGCTTGATTTTGGAAAATACCATCGGTTTTAAAACCATAAAAATAACCTATTGGCAAACCAACTTCCATTCTAGATGGACCGGCAAGGTTCCCAATACCAAATCCAACACCCGATTGTTCATAGCCAAGACTATTGTTTACCTCTGTTACAACATTGTCAATCGTGGTGAAATTGGCGTTAAGACCAAAGTCAAAATTATCAGAAAGACTAGCATTGTAGCCGAGCGCCACTTCCAAACCTTTATTTTCTACAGAACCTGCATTGGCAAAAGGAGGCCCAGAACCTGGAGCATTTGGTCCATTAGTTCCAGAGGTTACCACTTGAAGCAAAAGGTTTTCAGTTCGTCTCTTGAAGTAGTCAACCGTCAATGACAATTTGTTGTCGAACCACTTTGAATCGAATCCAGCATTGAACGAAATTTGTTGTTCCCACTTCAACGTTGGATTGGCAATTCCGCCTTGAGCGGCACCAAATTGCAATTGGTTGTCAAATACATATACTCCCTCACCATTGAGAAGAGAAGTAAATCTGAAAGCCCCGATTCGGTCGTTTCCTAAAACTCCATAGCTACCACGAAGTTTGAAAAAGTCTGCTGCTACAAGGTTATTAAAAAAGTTCTCGTCTGACAACACCCACCCTCCGGAGAAAGTTGAAAAGTATCCGAACTTATTAGATGGGCCAAAATTCGTTGATCCATCCCTTCTTACTGTGGCAGTGAACAAATATTTTTCCTTAAAATTATAATCTAAACGTCCAAAATAAGATAACAGTCTAGAATCAAAAATTCTATTGCTTCGGGTTTGGAAGTTGTTATTGACCATACCTGCGTCTTCCAGATTCGCGTTTTCAAGGGTTGTTCCTTCGGCAAAATCAGTTCCAACAAAAGCATATTGATCGGCTGTGGTTTTAAAAACTGATGTACCAACCATCGCTTTTAAGTTGTGATTCTCATTGAAAGTTCTTTCGTATTTTAACAACGCATCGAAGGTATAATCGCGATAAAAGGAATCTTCGACGTAGTAAGCAGCAATATCGGTATCAAATACTTTGTCCGCAACACCTTCTACACCAAAATCTTGAATACCAGAAAAACTGCGGTTACGCACCTCTGTGTAGTTCCACTGGTAGTTCACTTCTGCATTGAAGTCAGACCAAAATTTGTAGTTCAATCCAAACACCCCACTGACTCTGTCGGCCACAACCTTATTTTGAGTGGCATCGATTTGCCACAATGGATTGATGACCTCAATTGGCATATTTTCAGCTCGAGTGAAAGCGCCGCTGTCATCTCTCAAAGTGTAAGTTGGTGCCATATTAACCGCATTAAACAATACTGAACCAATGCCACCCTCTGGTAAGGTTTTGCGGTTAGTTTTGGAATAAAGCATGTTCATTTTAAATTTTAAATTGGTTGGAGTACCATCAGGAAATTTCAAATCAACAGCATAATTGAATCTCGCGTTGTAGCGTTGAAATCCAGATTTATCCTTACCTACAATACCGTCTTGCGTGAAGGCAGATAAACCGCCTGAGTAAGTAGCGTTATCTGACCCTCCAGACAACCCAATGCTTTGGTTAGACGTAAAAGCTTGTGAAAATATCGCATCTTGCCAATCTGTTCCGGCTCCTAAAGAACCTACGTTGGAGTAATAGGCCATACTGCCATTAGAGACATAAGCCTCGTTTGTCAATGCTGCGTAATCCGTGGCATTGAGCAATGGCAAGCTGCGAGTAGTTTCCTGCACACCGCCATAGGCGTCGTATTGCACTTTTAAAGGCGCAACTTTGCTTCCGGACTTTGTTGTGATAATAATTACTCCGTTTGCCGCACGGACACCATAGATACCTGCAGAGGCATCCTTAAGTATAGAAATGCTCTCGATATCAGATGGATTTATTACACTCAATTCTTCGATAACATTACCATCGACTAAAACCAAAGGTCTTGCATCGCCATTGGTGCTGATTCCTCGAATCCTAATGTCCAATCCAGCACCTGGAGCTCCAGAAGAAGACGTCACCTGTACACCAGCAACCTGTCCTTGAATAGCTTGTTCGATTCTTGTAGGCTTTAATTTTTCTATAGTCGCACTAGAGACAACGCTCACTGCTCCCGAAACTTCTTTAACACTTCTAGTTCCATATCCCACGACGACAACTTCTTCGAGCTGAGCTGCATCGGCGACCAACGATATGGTCATTGGGGTTGAAGACACTCCTTTGACAGTTACGGTTTGATAACCTATATAAGACACTACCAAGGTGGCTTCGGTAGAAACACCAGAGACAGAGAATTTCCCATCGAAGTCGGTTACGGCTCCTTGGTTGGCCCCTTTCACGCTAACATTTGCTCCCGGAATAGGCATCCCTGTTTCAGATTCCAAAACAGTACCGCTAACGGTAACCGTTTGGGCTTGAACAGCAAATACCCCTGCCATAAAAGCGATTAAAGTAATTTTTCTTTTCATTTTAAAATGGTTTTAACGAAAACGTTTGAGCAGGCGAAAATAACATAGTATTTTACATTCTCAAAATGAAAAGGAAATATTTTAAAGAAAAGTTTTGAATAATGTATTTTTCTTTGCTTTTAGGTATATTAATTAAGAATAATTTTGATAATTATCGAATTATTTGAATTTCAATAGACTGTTCAAGAACATAAACTCTACAGGTCTAATGAATTGAAAAATTCAATTTAATTCATCTAACTGAGGAAGATGCATTTTACGGGTAGAAAGGTGAGAAAATAAAAAAAGCCCTCCGTATTTCAGGAAAGCTCTTCAATGGTTTTCTACAAACCTTCGGTTATCTTTCGACAACCGCAACACAACGAAATAAAACTTTGCGGTCTGGACGGGACTCGAACCCGCGACCCCCTGCGTGACAGGCAGGTATTCTAACCAACTGAACTACCAAACCGTTGCATAGTTGCGGGTGCAAATATACATTGCATTTCCAATTTCACAAACACTTTTTTGCTTATTGCTCAGATTTACTTGAGTTTTTGGCGAGCGAGTAAGAACGAAGTAAGAACAGAATTGAAATTGTCTGCAATATTAACAGGCACGTGGGTAATATGGTACTGTCTGCATTTCAACTTAATACCGTAAAAATAGTCTTGCATTGCCTTCTTATACTTGACTTGAATTTGAGAAGCATAGGTCTTAACTGAGGCTCCTGTTTCAACATCCACAAAAGTGCGAGGCTTATCACCAAAACTAAAATCCAATTCTTGTATTTGGTCATAGGTGTGGAAGAGCACTACTTCGTGTTTGTTAAATTTCAAATGTCGCAGAGCATCAAATAAATTTTCCAATTTTCCATTGGGCTCCATCATGTCGGTAAAAACGAAAATCATTGAACGCCTGTGGCACTTTTCGGCCACTTCATGTAAGGCACTGTAGGTATCAGTTTCACGCGATTTATTTTCAGTTTCCAGCACCTTGACGAGTTGGTCAAGAAGTAAATGGTGGTGTTTTGTAGCGCTTTTCTCTGGGGCATAGAACTCTAAATTATCACTGTAAACACTCAGTCCAACGGCATCTCTTTGTTTTTTCAGAATTCTCAACAAAGCAGCAATTGCCAAAACACTAAATCCTATCTTATTCAATTGATGGAAATCAAATATTTCGGATTTTGGAAAATGCATAGAACTGCTATTGTCGAGCACAAAATGACAACGCAAATTGGTTTCGTCTTCAAAACGCTTGGTATAAAACCGATCCGTTTTGGCATATAGTCTCCAATCCACATGCCTCGTCGATTCCCCAGGATTGTAGGTACGGTGTTCGGCAAATTCAGAAGAAAACCCATGAAAAGGACTGCGGTGAAACCCAGACATAAACCCTTCAACAATGTCAGCGGCTAAAAGTTCGAGTCTACCTAAATCAACTGATTCCCCTAAAGTGTTTTGAAGTACCATAACGCAAGTTAACAAAAAAGGGATTGCCGCAGCAATCCCTTAAAATCTATAGTATCGAGATTGACTAAAGAAGAGCATCTACCGCCTCGGCATATACCGCTTTTGGGGCAACCCCAACTTGACGTGTTACTACTTCTCCGTTTTTAAACACTAATACTGTTGGAATATTGCGTACGCCATATTTAGCTGCAAATTCTTGATTCGAATCCACGTCCACTTTGCCAACAACCGCACGACCTTCATAATCCTTGCTCAATTCCTCAATTACTGGACCGACCATCCTACATGGACCACACCATGCTGCCCAAAAATCCACTAATACTGGTTTTTCGCTATTTAAGACAACGCTTTCAAAAGTTGCGTCTGTTATTTCTAATGCCATGATAAATTTGTTTTTAGTAAAATTTGTTAGTGCAAAATTAAATAAAAAAAATTGGGGACTCCGAGAAAATTGGCTCCAAAATATCGCCAAATCGCCAAAAATCTGGTTTGCAACAACCTAATTGAGTTTGTAGTGGATTTGCTGTTCCTCCAACTCTTTGAGCAGATCTAAAGATATATTGACCTTATAATTTCTGCTGGGCAAACTCAATTTGATGGATTCCTCCATGTCATATACATCTATTCGCAAATTATGTTTTCCATGATGTCCATCGACAATAGTGCTTATGATATTGATTAATTTTTGGTCTATTTCCTTCAAATCCAATTGAATCGAAAGTTTTTCTGCCATGGCGTCCATCACGCCTTGGAGCAGTTGAATGTTGGTGAAAGTGATCCTTGGGTCTCCGGCTTTTCCAGTTTCCTTGTTGTCCCAACCTGACTTAACATGAGCTCGAACATAAAGAAAACTGTTGGCTACCAAGAGATGCCTGAATCGCAAGTAGTCCTCACCAAAAATCCTGAACGTGTAACTATCGGTATAATCTTCAAGTACAAAAGAGGCCCAGAATAAAGCCCTTTAACTGCGAACACACTGATAGGCGTATCTACTCAAGGGGAATGTGCAGCCGATGCTACGCAAAGCACGGCAGAATTAAAAAAGCATCGCTCTGCCAGCACACGGACCGCAGGATGTTCTGCCGAAA
>JALRKI010000112.1 GCA_023254815.1 Flavobacteriaceae bacterium | reverse complement strand
ATCTTGAAGTTTGTTGACCCAAACGTCCAAGTTGTCTTGCTCGCCGTTGTTTTTATACTTATAATGAGCAGCATAGCCTTTTTCTGCCACTTCGTTCATTCTTTCGCTTCTTATTTGTACTTCTACCCACTTGCCTTTGGGTCCCATGACTGTCACGTGCAGTGCCTCGTAGCCTGTTGATTTTGGTGCTGAAATCCAATCGCGCATTCGAGTGGGGTTAGGGGTATATTCGTCTGTAACTAATGAATATATTTTCCAAGCTAAAAATTTCTCATTTTTGTCGTTTGACTTGTAGATGATGCGCATGGCAAATTTGTCATAAACCTCTTCATAGGAGACACTTTGCTTCCGCATTTTGTTTCGAATAGAATAAATGGATTTAGGACGTCCCTTAACTATGCATTCAATATTTTCTTTTTCTAGGGCCTTTTTGAGTACATCACCAAATGCTTTAATGTACCGATCTTGCTCTTCCTTACTTTCTTCTATTTTGGCCGCAATCAAATCGTAAGTATCTGGTTCTGTATATTTAAGACCCAAATCCTCTAGCTCTGTTTTGATGTTGTATAATCCTATCCGATGGGCAAGAGGGGCGTAGATGTAAAGAGTTTCAGAGGCAATTTTAACTTGCTTTTCGGGCTTGATGTTTCCCATGGTTTGCATGTTGTGCAAACGGTCTGCTATTTTAATGATAATTACTCTGACATCTTCATTTATGGTGAGCAGCATTTTTCTGAAGTTCTCAGCTTGAAGTGAGACGTGGCTTTCTGCTTTGAGTTTGTTGATTTTCGTGAGACCTTTGACAATTCGAGCGACATCGGTGCCACAGGCCTCTTCAATCATTTCGGGAGTGAAATTCTCGTTGTCTTCAAGGACATCGTGGAGCAAGGCCGAAGCAATAGAAGTGGCGTCAAGTCCAATCTCTGAGGCGACAATTCTCGCAACTGCTATGGGATGAAAGATATAGGCTTCTCCCGATAGACGTCTCTGCTCACTGTGCGCAACTACAGCAATATCAAAGGCTTTACGAATAAGTTTTTTGTCGTCCCTCGACAGGGATCGATAACTTACCCTCAGCAGCTCTTTGTATGCATTTCTAATTGCACTATTCTCGGATAACACATCGGTTGTAGACATGTCTAAAAATAATACATTGTGCTAAAATTTCAATTCTATTTTTTAAAAAATAAATCAGAAACCTCTTTGGCGTTTAGCTTCAAAGATGAGAATTCCAGCCGCTACCGAAACATTTAACGAGTCAATCAGTCCAGACATAGGAATCTTGACGACATGTTGAGCTGCCTTCAGCCATTCATCGCTCAAACCTTGGTCCTCAGTTCCGACGACTATTGCTGAAGAAGATTTGAAATCGGACAGTTGATAGTTTTCAGCTTGATTCAAGGCAGCTGCAAAGATTGAAATGTTGTGAGATTTTAGCCAAGAAATTATTTCTGTTGTGGTACCAGTCGCAACCGGTACAGTAAAAATACCTCCAACCGAAGAACGTACAATATTGGGGTTATATAAGTCGGTTAATGGATTTGCAATGATGACAGCATCTAATTTTGCGGCATCGGCAGTTCGAAGAATAGCTCCTATATTGCCAGGTTTTTCTGGGGCTTCAGCAACTAAAATCAATGGATTTGCCGTTTGAATGATAAGGTCGCTCAATTGATGACCAGGCATTCGAGCAATGGCAATTTGTCCTTCTGTAGTGCCTCTATGAGCCATTTTTTGATATACTCCAGAACTTACAGATACATATTGCTTAACTCTTTTTGGTAAAGTCTCTAAAGGTATTTCGTCAAGGTAAAAGAGGGTTTGGATGTCATACCCACAATCCAAGGCAAGCTGAATTTCCCGCCGACCTTCTATAACGAACAACCCGCTAGTTTTTCGCAATTTGGACTTCGACTGAAGTTGAAGCAACTGCTTGACTAACGGGTTGTTATTACTCGAAATATGCTTGTTCATTTCTTTCGGCTCAGCTGATACGGCTGAGTGCGAAAGATACTACTTTTTTAATCTAGTTAGATTCATATTTCTTTTTGTAACGCTGCCACAATTCGGTTTGATGAGTTTCCAAGCTGATTTCACGACCGTCGATAAATGCTTTGATAACCTGGTTTCCTGTCATGTCAAGAGCGTCTCCTTCGCTTACGAAAAGTGTAGCACTTTTGCCTACTTCAAGAGTTCCATATTCCGCATCAATACCAAGAATTTTCGCAGTATTAGCAGTAATCAAACTTAGAGCTGCCTCTCTGTCTAAACCTTGACCTACAGCCTGTCCAGCAAAGAAGGGCAAATTTCTACTTTGGAAATTGGCCTTACCTCCTGTGTGCAATCCCACAAGAACGCCAGCATCAGAAAGCAGTTTAGGAAGTTTATAAGGCATGTCATAGTCTTGGTCCTGAGAACCTGGTAGTCGATGTGTGTTACTTAACAACACACCAACTCCCTCGCTTACCAACAGATCTGTAAGTTTGTATGCCTCCTCAGCATCGACTAAGACAAGTTTCACTTGATGTTTTTTAGCAAAACCCACGGCATCTGTAATGCCTTTTTCATCACTGACATGGACATACAAATTTTGTTTTCCATCAAACAGACCTGACATGGCCTGAAAAGGCAAATTTATTGGGCGTTTGTCACCTTCGAGGTAGGCTTTGCTGTCCTCAAAAAACTGCTCAATTTCGCGCAATTCTTTAGCATAGTCTTCGTTTGATTCCAAAGTCCAAGTACGGGTTTCCCAATTTCTATTATAGCTCAGTGTTCTCGGCCAATTCAAGTGAATACCGTCATCAGTTTTTACAGCGGCATCTTCCCAATTCCAGGCATCCAATTGTACGACAGAAGAAGTGCCTGAAATTCGACCTCCTTGAGGAGTGCTTTGAGCTAACAATACTCCATTCGGTCTCATGGATTCGACTACTTTAGACTCGGCATTGTATGCTATTAAGCTGCGAATATGAGGTAGCATTTGACCCATTTCTTGTTGATCATCACTGGCACGAACGGCATCGACTTCAACTAGCCCAAGAGTGCTATTGGCGGCAATGAAACCGGGGTAAACATGTTTGCCTGAAGCATCAATTAACTTGAAACCACTAAGACTTCCACTGTATTGGCTCTTTTCAGTTACTGCAACCAGTTTTCCTTGATCAAAAACAAGGACACTGTTTTCGATCACTTTCCCATTGCCCACGTGAGCAGTTGCACCAACAATAGCAATAGTTTCGCTTTGCACATTGCCCGGTGTTTGTTGGGCTTGTGCCATAGTTCCTAGAATTAGAAACGAAAATAAAGTGTATTTAAAAAATCTCATAAGTCAATTATTTATAGTGAATCGCAGTGAAAGAGTTCTTGTTCTTTTTTAGTTACGGGCTGAGTGGCCATGCCTTTATTTTTCTCCTTGAGCATCATGTTGATTAGAGTGGTGCGCTCTTCGGCAATCGCTTTGCGCTGAGCAGCATCTCTGTCTTTGTCAAAATAAACCACTCCCTCTATCATTGTTTTTTCTGCAGTGGTATAAACCGATAGTGGATTGCCATTCCACAACACCAAGTCGGCATCTTTGCCAACTTTAATACTTCCGACTCGATCGTCGATTTGCAACAATTTAGCAGGATTCAAAGTGACCATTTTCCAAGCCTCTTCTGCACTAACTCCACCGTACTTCATGGCTTTGGCAGCTTCTTGATTGAGTCTTCTAGACATTTCGGCATCATCGCTGTTTATGGCAGTAACTACTCCGACATCATGCATGATGGCAGCATTGTAAGGAATAGCATCATTGACTTCAAATTTATAAGCCCACCAATCGCTAAAGGTCGATGCGCCAACGCCGTGATCGCGCATCTTGTCAGCGACTTTGTAGCCTTCAAGGATATGTGTAAAAGTGTTGATATTAAAGTTGAATTGCTCAGCCACTTTCATCAACATATTGATTTCACTTTGAACATAGGAATGACAACTGATAAATCTTTCTTTGTTGATGATCTGAGCCAAAACCTCCATCTCAAGATCTTTGCGGTATGGTTTTCCACTTTTTTTCAAATTGTCATAAGCCTTGGCTCTTGTAAAGTAGTCCACATAGACCTGTTCGACACCCATTCTGGTTTGAGGGAATCGACTGAAACTGCTCCAATTGGATTGCTTGACGTTTTCTCCAAGCGCAAATTTGATGAATGGTTTGGCATTTGGGTTCAGCAGTTCGTTAGCCGATCTGCCCCATTTCAATTTAATAATAGCCGATTGACCGCCAATGGGATTGGCTGACCCATGAAGAATTTGAATAGAAGTGACACCTCCGGCAAGGTTGCGATAAATGTTTGAATCGTCATCCAGTACCACATCTCCAATAGAAACTTCTGCAGAGGAGTTATGGCCTCCTTCATTGATGCTCGAAGCCGCAATGTGGGAATGTTCATCAATGACTCCAGCAGTCAAGTGCTTTCCTGTAGCATCGACAATCCTAGCCCCTGAGGCAGGAAGGTTTTTGCCAATTTTGACAATCTTTCCACCCTTCACTAGGACGTCAGTCTCTGTCAAAACACCTTCGGCTTCGTTAGTCCAAACAGTAGCATTTTTGAATAAAGTAGTTTCTTGCTCAGGCAATTGATCAAATCCATAAGCAACGTTTGGATAGGTCACAGGCACTACAACAGGTACTTCTTTTTCTTTGTCGTTTTTGTCTTTCTTTTCCTTAGTTTCAGCGACAGTTTTTGATGATTGAAATCTTTCTACTGTTCCGTCGATAAATGACAACTGACCACTGAGTGTATTGGCATCAACAACTTTAGCAGACAATCGATTAACCCCAGTCACCGTGCTGTCAAGACTGGCGAAAGTCAACACTGCCCATTCTCCATCCATGGAAAGTGAAGATTTTAGTTCCTTATCCCCTTGTTTAACAGTAGATTTTAATTTTTCTAATGACCCGCTTAATTCAACAGTAAAATCACTTTTTGCAGTAGAAACGGTGTAAATACCTCTAATATCTTTCGTATCCATTGGGTTCAATACATCTCGTTGGCCGCGTACCCAATTTTCGTGAATCACTGTTTCGTCTTCAAAGATGTCTCCTGAGGTTACGATAAAATTGGCATGAGCCCCAACCTTTAAGGTTCCCAATTTAGACGATTGTCCTAAAATGGAGGCGGGTACTTGAGTTAAGGCTGCAAGAGCGGTTTCTTTTTTCAAGCCATAGGCTACGGCTTGTCTTAAATGTTGAAAAAAGTCCTTAGCCGACTTGTGACCGTCCATAGTGATAGCAAAAGGAACACCAGCCTCCTGCATCATTTTTGGATTGGCTGGGCTTTGATTCCATTTTCTTAGGGTAGAAAGTTCGAGAGCCTCTGCCATAAAAACATTTTCAACGTCATAAGGTTTTGGGAAATTTATGGGAATAATAAAGGTTCCGTTGGTGGCCTTCACTTCTTTCAGACGCTCGTATTCGTTACCGCTTCCGACAAAAACGAATTGAACTCCAAATTTATCTCCAACTTTGTCTGTTCTAAGGGCATTGTTGCGATCTTCAGAAACCATAATTT
>JALRKI010000089.1 GCA_023254815.1 Flavobacteriaceae bacterium | reverse complement strand
AGGTGTTGACCAAACCAGAGGGTGGTTCTATACCTTACACGCTATTTCAACCATGGTTTTTGACAATATTGCTTATAAAAATGTTGTGTCAAATGGCTTGGTGTTGGATAAAAATGGACAAAAAATGTCCAAGCGATTGGGCAATGCAATCGATCCTTTTGAGACCATTGAAACCTACGGTCCCGATGCAACGAGATGGTACATGATCAGCAATGCCAATCCTTGGGATAACCTGAAGTTTGACCTCGATGGAATTGTCGAAGTTCGACGAAAATTTTTTGGAACCCTTTTCAACACCTATTCCTTCTACGCGCTCTATGCCAATGTTGACGGTTTTATCTATGCCGAACCTGAAGTTGAGTTCTCTCAACGTCCCGAATTGGATCGATGGATTTTGTCTGTTTTACAGACCCTTATCGCCGATGTAGATCGATTCTATTCGGAATATGAACCTACAAAAGCTGCCAGGGCCATTTCTGATTTTACACAAGATTCACTCAGTAATTGGTATGTGAGATTGAGCAGACGACGATTTTGGAAAGGCGAATATCAAGAGGATAAAATTTCTGCCTATCAAACCTTACACACTTGTCTTGTTACTATTGCGCAACTCAGTGCACCGATTGCTCCCTTTTACATGGATTATTTGTACCGTGATTTGGTGTCAGTCACAGACAAAAATCCACATGAAAGTGTTCACCTTTCTGATTTTCCAAAATCTAACCCTGACATGATAGATCAAGCTTTGGACCGAAAAATGGGACTAGCAAAGTCGGTAGCATCTTTGACGTTATCTCTGAGAGCAAAGGAAAAAATTAAGGTACGTCAACCGTTGCAAAAAATCATGGTCCCTGTGTTGAATGATGAACACCGAAATGAGTTATTGGCGGTTTCCGATTTGATTAAAAGTGAGGTCAATGTGAAAGAAATAGAATTTATTTCCGAGACTTCTAATATTTTAGTGAAACAAATCAAACCTAATTTTAAAACACTTGGGCCTCGTTTCGGTCAAGACATGAAGGCTGTTGCAATCGCAATCCAATGTTTGGATGGCAAATCCATAGCGGAGATTGAGCGCAAAGGAAGTTTAGACATAGTTGTTAATAAAAAAAATATTACTTTAGACCGCTCTGACGTAGAAATAAATTCTCAGGACATTGAAGGCTGGATGGTTGCCTCTGACGGAGAAAACACCGTGGCACTCGATCTGCACGTGAGTGATGAACTGAGAAACGAAGGTGTTGCAAGGGAATTGGTCAATCGTATTCAGAACTTAAGAAAAGATTCGGGATATGAGGTAACAGACAGAATTTCTATTAGTTTGACCCATCATCCAGCGGTTAAAGCGGCAATTGATGGGTTTGGACAATACATCAAGGACGAAACCCTTGCGAACGTCATTGAAGTAGTTCCTGCATTGGAACAAGGCATTGAATTATCGTTTGATAACATATGGAGTAAATTATATATTTTTAAAAACTAGAAATATGATACAAGAAAATACTATCAGATATTCCGACGCCGACTTGTTGGAATTCAAGCAACTGATCCAAGAAAAAATTGTAAAAGCACAGCACGATTTGGAATTGATCAAAAGTGCTTATATGAATGATCTGGACAACGGAACCGACGATACTTCTCCCACCTTTAAAGCTTTTGAAGAGGGCAGTGTTGTGATGAGTAAAGAAGCCAATTCTCAATTGGCCATTCGACAAGAAAAATTTATTCGAGATTTGAAAAACGCTTTGATTCGGATCGAGAATAAAACCTATGGCGTTTGTCGTGTTACGGGTAAGCTGATCAATAAGGATCGTTTGAAGTTAGTGCCTCATGCTACTTTGAGTATCGAAGCAAAAAACATGCAGTAGTTAGATTCTTCTAAAATCAAAAACCTGAGCGGGATTGACCACAAAATCAAGAGGTACGTCTTTTGGGGTGGAATCTGATATTGACACTTCGGGGCCAAAAAAACTTAGGCCAACTGTAATAACATCGCTTCGGCATTGTTCTAAAAATCTGTCGTAATATCCTTTGCCATACCCCACCCTTTGTCCTTTTTGATCAAATGCTAACAACGGGACAAACACAACGTCTATCGCTTGGACGTCTAATAAATTCCCTCCTTTGGGTTCGGTTATACCCATACTGTTGACAGAAAAAAGAGTGTCGGCAGTCAATTCGTAATGCTCGAGACTGTGGGTAGTTGGAATTGTTTTGGGAACTGCAATTCGCTTGTCTTTTCCCATCAAGACTGACACTAAAGGCCTTGTATCTACTTCCCCCATTTTAGAAATGCTCAAAAAAATATGGAAGCAATCGAGGTCCCAAATGGGCAAAGTCAGACATAGATTGGCAATGGATGAACTCATGGAATCAATCTGACTGGAGTTCAACTCCTTACGGCGTTGTTTGTAGACAATTCTAAGCTGTTCCTTTGTCATGTCTGTATTGTGTCGAAATATGAAACAAAGCGTCACCGTTATAAACTAAAGGAGCTTCATTTACATTAAATATATAACCTGAATTAGGGGATTTTATTTTTCGATTGAATTTGCCAAAGGGATCTGTAATTTGTCCAATGATATCCCCTTCGGCGACTAGGTGTCCAACTTTGACTAAAGATTGGAACATACCTGAGTGTTTAGCTCTTATCCACAAACTTTTTTCAATGATGATTGGATTTTCCTTGAGTGGAGGCGGAATTAGTTTAGTTGGTAACATCTTGAGATGAGCCAGGAATCTTTTGGCACCTGTGACACCGTATTCAATGATCTCTTCATCTAAATGATTAGATTTTCCTCCTTCAAACAAAAGCATTGGAATCCCTTGCTTTTGACACGATGCTCGGAAAGATTTGGCCAACAATCTCGAATACACTACAAATGGTGCGCCGAAAAGATTGGCTAAGGGTTTTAATTCTGGCCGATTTGGGTTTATTCTAATTTGAGCAGCATTGAATCTGTCGGCACCACCAGTATGAAAATCGATGACATAGTCAACCAGAGGCAGAAATCCATTTACCAATTCAAAGGCCACTCGGCTGGCTAAGGAACCTTTATTACTTCCTGGGAAAGCGCGGTTGAGGTCTTTTCCATCTGGAAAATTTCTCTCCTTGTTAAGGAATCCAAAGATATTGATGACGGGAATGCAAATTATTGTACCTATTTGGGGGTGATTTATTTTACTGGCAATGAGTTCACGGATGATGGCTACCCCACTCACTTCATCCCCATGGATGCCTGCAGTAAAGAGGACCGTTGGCCCTGGTTTTTTAGATCGATTAACTAAAATGGGAACACTGACTGCCGTTCTTGAATGTAATTTTGCCAAGCTAAAATTGAGCTCTACCTTTTCGCCGGGCAAAATTTCGGTGCCCAGAATCACAAAGCGTTTTGACTTTGGGCTCATCTTAAATTGCGTTCAATGTAGGTTATAATGCTTTTAGATATATTTTTTTCTGATGCAGCCTCAATGCCTTCAAGTCCTGGGGAGGAGTTGATTTCCATCAACAATGGGCCTCGGTTTGATCTCAAAATATCCACACCACAAACAGGAAGCTTGAGCGCTTGAGCTGCTTTTATCGCCAACGAGATTTCGTCTGGAGAAAGTTTGACGTAATTTGCCGTTCCCCCTCGGTGCAGATTGGACCTGAATTCGCCCGGTTTACCCTGACGGATCATTGCCCCGACTACCTGTCCATCTACTATAAACGCTCTCAAGTCGGCGCCATTTGCCTCAGCAATAAATTCTTGAACAATGACTCGTGCTTCTAGTCCATTGAAAGCCTCAAGAACAGAGGTTGCAGCATTGACCGTTTCGGCCAATACAACACCCAGGCCTTGCGTGCCTTCTAACAATTTGATGATTACTGGAGTGCCTCCTACTTGCTGAATGACCTCTTCTACATCGCGAGAATAGTTAGTAAAAACTGTTTTTGGCATGCCAACACCAGCCTTAGTCAATAACTGTAGTGAACGCAATTTATCTCTAGATTTGATAATGGCTTCTGACCGAACTGTTGTAAAAACACCCATCATTTCAAATTGGCGCACAACGGCACAACCATAGAACGTTAGGCTTGTGCCAATTCTAGGAATAACAGCGTCAATATCCTTGAGGTACCTGTCCCGATAATAGATGGCAGGATGCTCTTGCTCGATAATTAGATCGCATTTCAAAGGATCAATTACCTCTGCGTTGTGTCCTCTTTTTTCGGCTTCTTCTACCAATCTTCGAGTTGAATAGAGACGCTCATTTTGGGACAAAATGACTAAATTCATTAGCGCTTTATTAAGAGCCAAATATAGTTAAATTTGAACACTAAAACTCTGTTGGGGGTGAAGCCTAATATAATCATTATCCGCTGTTTTCACGCAAAACGGCTATCTTTGAACGATGACTTATAGCGCTTTAGAAATACAGATTCAAACACTTCCAGAATCCCCTGGTGTTTATCAGTATTTTGACCAAAACGATCAGTTGATTTATGTTGGAAAGGCAAAAAATTTAAAGAAGAGGGTACGGTCATATTTCACCAAACAACAACAGAGTGGCAAGACAAGAGCCCTGGTGCGAAAAATTGCTCGAGTATCGCATATTGTGGTCAGTTCGGAAAAGGATGCCTTGCTGCTAGAGAACAATCTTATTAAAGAAAACAGGCCTCGCTATAACGTGCTACTTAAGGATGACAAAACCTATCCCTGGATTTGCATTAAAAAGGAACGCTTCCCAAGAGTATTTTCAACCAGAAGAATGATCAATGATGGGTCGAAGTATTTTGGACCCTATACCAGTGGTAAAACGGTCCAAAGTCTGCTGGGGTTGATTAAGGATTTGTACGGATTGAGGAATTGTAATTTCGATTTGTCTGAATCGAAAATAGCCGCAAAGAAATATAAGGTTTGTCTGGAATATCATCTTGGGAATTGTAAAGGGGCATGTGAAAATTTGGAATCAGAGGAGTCATATCAATTGAAAATCAATGCTATTGCCGATATTTTGAAAGGGAATTTTGGATCAGCAATTCAAAACTTCAGAATCGAAATGATGAGCCTTGCACAGGATATGAAATATGAAGAAGCGCAGCGCATCAAAGAAAAGATAGACACTCTTGAAAACTATCAGAGTAAATCAACCATTGTAAATCCTAAGATTACAAACGTCGATGTGTTTAGTATTGTTAGTGATTCTACCCATGCTTATGTCAATTTTCTTCAGGTTTCTTTTGGTGCAATAATCAGGTCTCATACGTTAGAAATTAAGAAGAAATTGGACGAAAACGACGAAAATTTGCTCGCTCTAGCAATTGTTGAATTGCGCAACCGATTTGAATTGGAGTCCAACGAACTCTATTTGCCATTTTCTCTGGATCTGGGTGAGGAATTGAAAATTACCGTTCCTCAGGTCGGTGATAAAAAGCATTTGGTGGATTTGTCGAGGCGCAATGCCACTTACTACAGAATGGAGCGGTTCAAGCAGATAAAAATTGTTGATCCCGACCGCCATGCCGATCGCATTATGGCTCAAATGAAGTCAGACCTTCGATTAGCCGTTGAACCCCGTCATATAGAATGTTTTGACAATTCAAATATCCAAGGGACCAATCCCGTTGCCGCCTGCGTTGTTTTTAAAAATGGAAAACCCAGCAAGACAGATTACAGGCATTTCAATATCAAAACAGTAACGGGTCCCGATGATTTCGCATCCATGGAAGAGGTGGTATATCGCAGATACAAGCGATTGTTAGATGAAAAGCAAGATCTTCCACAACTTATTGTGGTGGATGGCGGAAAAGGCCAATTGAGTGCAGGATTGAAGAGTTTGGAACGATTAGGATTACGAGGCAAGGTGGCTATCATTGGCATTGCAAAAAGGCTGGAAGAAATCTACTTTCCCAAGGACCCTATACCTTTGTACTTAGACAAGAAAAGCGAGTCTCTCAAGATTATTCAGCAACTGAGAAATGAGGCTCACAGATTTGGAATAACTCACCATAGAGGAAGGCGTCTTAATGAATCGCTCCAAACTACTCTGAGTGATATTCCTGGTATTGGTTATAAGACCGCTGAAATTTTACTCAAACATTTTAAGTCGGTCAAACGTGTTTCTTTCGCAAAAATTGACGAACTTGAGCCAGTCGTTGGACCTGTAAAAGCCGAGAAAATTTATAACCATTTCAACCCCTTAACTGATGAGGACAATTAGGATAGTCCTGTTCTTTTTTATCGTCACTCATATCTACTCACAAGAACGTCCTAAGTTGGGATTGGTCTTGAGTGGTGGAGGGGCAAAAGGCTTGGCTCATGTGGGTGTATTGAAGGTTATTGACAGTCTTGGAATTCAAGTGGATTATATTGCTGGCACCAGCATGGGAGCAATAGTTGGAGGACTATACGCTTCTGGATATTCCGCAAAGCAGATAGAAGCCTATTTGAATGAGGCTGATTTTGATGCATTGATTAATGATAGATTACCAAGGGCTTCAAAAACCTTTTATGAGAGAGGAATTGATGAGAGATACGCAATTACACTGCCATTTGAGAATTTTAAACTCCACTTACCTGAGGCCGTTTCTAGAGGTCAAAATGTCTTTAATTTATTGACAAGAATGACACTTCATGTCAGCCATATAAAATCTTTTGACCAATTGCCAATTCCTTTTTTATGCGTTGCTACAGACATCGAAACGGGAGAAGGGGTTGTTTTCGATTCAGGCAATCTGGCTCAGGCTATTAGTGCTAGTGCAGCCTTTCCGACGCTACTTCAACCAGTTGATATCAATGGTCGATTGTATATTGATGGTGGAGTAGTTGACAATTATCCTATTGAAGCTCTTCGAGCCAAAGGGATTGACGTGGTCATTGGGGTTGATGTGCAATACGAATTGGCCAAAAAAGAAGACTTGAATTCAGTCACGGCCATTATTTCTCAAATCAACAGTTATCGAACCCAACATCAAATGGAAGGGTTAATTTATTTGACGGATTTGTATATCAATCCAAAGGTGCAAAACTACTCCGTTATTGATTTTTCAAAATTAGACTCCATTTTGTATAATGGTGAAGTTGCAGCCAAGAAATCAATTGAAGAGTTAGAACAATTTGCTCTGTCATTTCCGCGAACAAAACCCATACAAAAGGCCGTGCCCCCCGACTCAATTGACATAAATAAAATTGTCATCGTTGGCAATAAGAAATACCCACGCAGTTATATTCTTGGAAAAATGAAATTGAAGGCTGCACAAAAAACCTCTCTCTATGATTTTGGTCAAGGAGTTAATAATTTGATGGCGACTAATAATTTCGAACGATTTTTTTATGAATTCAGACCTCTTGTGGAGGGTTACGATTTGTGGGTATTTCCTGAGGAAAGCAAAAACACACGTTTCGTAAAATTTGGGTTACATTATGACCAATTGTTTAAAAGCGCCGCCTTGGTAAATGTCACTAAAAAACAGGCATTGCTCAAAAATGACGTGCTGTCTCTCGATTTTATTTTGGGAGAAAACCTGCGCTATAATTTTGAATATTATATTGACAAAGGATTTTATTGGAGTGTAGGCCTGGGGGCCAAATTGGACAGTTTCCAGTCTGCTGTTGATCCAAATGTATTTGCTCCTGGATATGAAGCCTTGGGCGGAGTCCGATCTATACTGGTCGATGTGGATCAATTTACCAACACTTTTTATCTTCAAACGCTTTTCCCAAAAGACTTTAAATTAACAGTAGGAGCACAACACAGACGACTAAAAATTGCTTCTCAAACCATTTCAGAGTTGGACAATGACGCCCCACTGGTATTTATCAATAATGATTTATTCAGTTTTACAGGCATGCTGAATTTTGATAATTTGGACAGCAAGTTTTTCCCTACCAAAGGCATTCAATTTGAAGGTAAAGCCGATTGGTTTGTGTCGGGTACCTCAGAAGGGTTTGAACCGTTTTTAACTTCTTATGGGTCTATTGGCAAAAGTTGGAAGCTGGCAAATAAATTGTCAACCACTATTAGCACCACAGGTGGATTCACCCTTGGTAAAAATCCGATTCAATTTCTCAATTTCGGTCTTGGAGGAAACGTACGCAACCAGGTGAATAATTATATCCCTTTTTATGGCTATCGGCCATTGTCGTTAATTGGAGAAGATTTTGTAAAAGCTACTTTTGTTGTTGATTACAATTTCTACAACCGTCACCACCTCAAGTTTTTGGCCAACGGAGGTCATGTTGACGACAGGTTGTGGGCTTCTGGAAAATGGGCAACTATGCCAAGTCACATGGGTTATGCGGCAATTTATGCCCTAGACTCTTTTTTAGGACCGATAGAATTTACCTACAGCTATGAGCCCAAGCGTCATGAAAGTCTATGGATGGTTAACTTTGGTTTTTGGTTTTAAGTATGCACTCTTCCCTTTTTTTTCCGATATTTGTTTGACCTCAAATCAAAAAAAATTTAATTTTAGAACATGCCATTTTATCACAAACTTGGTGAGGTGCCGCACAAGCGACATACTATTTTTAGAAATCCAAAAGGAGGCTTTTACTACGAGCAGCTTTTTGGCACTATAGGATTTGACGGAATGTCGTCCAATTCCTACCACGTTCACCGTCCAACCCAAGTCAAAAGCATTGGCGAGGGACAGGATTGTCAACCCAAAATAGCCAAAAAAGTTAACATGCATTCCCTCCGTTTAAAAGGGTTTGAACTAGCACCTGTGTCGGATTACCTAGAGAGCCGAACTCCAGTTTTAGTCAATAGCGATTGTCATATTATTTTGGCAGCACCTCAACAGAAAACCTCGGATTATTTCTATAAGAATGCCGACGCCGACGAAATGATTTTCATCCATAAAGGTTCTGGAAAATTGAGAACTCATATGGGCAATTTGGATTTTAAATATGGCGACTATCTGATTATTCCCAGGGGAATGATCTACAAGATTGAATTTGACACCCAAGATAACAGATTGTTCATTGTGGAATCTTTTCATCCGATATATACCCCTAAAAGATATCGCAATTGGTTTGGACAGCTTTTGGAACACTCTCCCTTTTGTGAGAGAGATATTCGACAGCCTGACTCCTTGGAGACTCATGATGAGGTTGGCGAATTCACCATTAAACTCAAAAAAGGGGGATTCTTGTTTGACATGGTCTATGCCACACATCCTTTCGATGTTGTTGGCTATGATGGCTTTAACTATCCTTATGCGCTGTCCATTCACGATTTTGAGCCCATCACCGGACGAGTTCACCAACCGCCTCCAGTTCATCAAACCTTTGAGACAAGTGCTTTCGTAGTTTGCAGTTTTGTGCCTAGACTTTACGACTATCATCCCGAATCGATTCCAGCGCCTTACAATCACAGTAATATCGACAGCGACGAAGTTTTGTATTACGTCGATGGAGACTTCATGAGTCGAAATGACATTGGTCCGGGACACATTTCTTTGCATCCAGCAGGGATTCCCCATGGGCCTCATCCTGGGGCCATGGAGAGAAGCATTGGTCAGACTAAGACTGATGAGCTGGCCGTTATGGTTGACACCTTCAAACCCTTGCAAGTCACCCAAGCCGCTTTGAAAATGTCGGACGGCGTCTATTTTCAATCCTGGCTTGAACCCAAATCAAATTAATTATGAGTAAAAATATTAGCCCCGTCGAATACGGATTAGACAAAATTTTTGAAGAAGCCCAAGATTTTTTGCCTCTTCTCGGAACAGATTATGTCGAATTGTACGTTGGAAATGCCAAGCAATCTGCTCACTACTATCAAACCGCCTTTGGATTTCAGCCCTTAGCGTATTCTGGATTAGAAACCGGAGTAAAAGACCGAACCAGCTATGTTTTGCAACAGGAAAAAATCCGATTGGTTTTGACCACTCCTTTGACCAGTGATTCTCCAATTCAAAATCACCTCAGAAAGCACGGAGATGGTGTAAAGGTCATTGCTCTATGGGTAGAAGATGCACGACAAGCCTATGAGGCAACGGTCAGTAGAGGAGCAAAATCTTTTTTTGAACCTCAAGAAGAATCGGATGAAAACGGTAGCGTAGTTCGAGCGGGAATTCACACCTATGGTGATACGGTTCACATTTTTGTTGAACGTCGTAACTACAAGGGCTTATTTTTACCAGGATTTCAATCTTGGAATCCCAGTTATCGCCCAGCGCCCATAGGTTTAAAATATGTCGACCACATGGTTGGAAATGTTGGATGGGGCGAAATGAATCAATGGGTGAAATGGTATGAAGATGTCATGGGATTTGTCAATTTCTTGAGCTTTGACGACAAGCAAATTCACACAGAATATTCGGCTTTAATGAGCAAGGTGATGAGTAATGGCAATGGTAGAATCAAATTCCCCATTAATGAGCCAGCCAAAGGCAAGAAGAAATCCCAAATTGAGGAATACTTGGATTTCTACGAGGGACCAGGTGTTCAGCACATTGCGGTTGCCACGAATGACATTGTTCAAACTGTAAAAGCCCTCAAAGAAAGAGGGGTGGAGTTTTTGCCACCACCACCACAATCCTACTACGACTCGATACCGGCTCGCTTGGGAGCTCATAATCACATGATTAAAGAGGACATAAAAGAGCTCCAACAGCTTTCTATTCTGGTGGACGCCGATGAAGAAGGCTATTTATTGCAAATATTTACTAAGCCTATCCAAGATCGGCCAACTTTGTTTTTTGAAATTATTCAACGAATGGGAGCTCGGGGATTTGGAGCAGGAAACTTTAAGGCACTTTTTGAATCAATTGAACGAGAACAAGCGCAGCGTGGGACATTATAGGGATCAAAATATTTTTTGGAATGCTTCTTGCTTCCGATTTAAAATACATGAAGGACAATGAGCAAATGGACCATCGTTATTTTTTTAATCTGTCAGCTGTCATCGGCGCAGTCAGAAGTTTTTCAAGGTGGGGAATGGTTTAAGTTCAAAATGAGTTATAGCGGTTGGCTCAAGGCTGGCGATGCCACTCTTTCGGTTAAAGAAACCACATTAAACAATAAACCAGTCTACCATATTGTTGGAAAGGGGGTCACCACAGGTGCGATAAAATGGTTTTTTAGGGTTGAGGATCTTTACGAAAGTTATGTTGACCAAGTCACAGGATTGCCTTATAAATTCATCAGAAAGATAGACGAAGGCGGTTATACCAAGGATGTTGTCATCAATTTTGATCACCAAAAATTACAGGCCAAACTAACTGATAACGAAACTGGAAAGACCACTACCTCGCGCATTGTCCCCAAAACTCAAGATTTGATTTCGGCTTACTATTATTTGAGAAACTACTATAATGGTATCGAACCTAAGGACAACATGGAGGTCACCATTCCATTATTTTTTGATGAGGATCGAGAAGAATTCAAATTGCGTTATTTGGGTGAAGAAATTATTGACACCGAATTTGGAAAGGTTAAAACATACGTTTTCAGACCTTTGGTCAAGGCCGATAGAGTATTTCGTGCCGAAGAGAGCATCACCATTTGGGTAAGCGCCGATAAAAATAGAATTCCTCTTCGCGTGAAGGCTGATCTTCGTGTTGGATCAGTCCGTGCCGATTTGGTGGCATTCAAAGGTCTAAAACATTCATTTGAAGTAGTATTCTAAATGTCAGACTCTAAAAGAAGACAAGAATTACTGGATAACCTCGACGCCAAGTTTAAGTCTGTCGGTCGCGATGCCGAACCGTTTTTGGAAGGACTGCAACATGCAAAATTGCTCACCTATTGGGACTACATTCAAACCGATGTCCTGCTCAATCTGCAAACTCAAAGAACGGTTTTCCCTGA
>JALRKI010000072.1 GCA_023254815.1 Flavobacteriaceae bacterium | reverse complement strand
GGTTTTTTCGTTTTAATTACATTTGCTGTTCAATAACAGAAGATGTCTGAAGCCCGCTCAACTAAAAATTTTATTACTCAAATTATCGAAGATGATTTGTCTGCCGGCCTGTCTGTTTCTTCCCTCCGCTTTCGTTTTCCTCCTGAGCCCAACGGGTTTTTACATATAGGGCACACCAAAGCTCTAGGAATTAGCTTTGGCCTTGGAGAGGCTTACCGGGCGCCAGTCAATTTGAGATTTGACGATACCAATCCAGCGAAGGAAGAGCAAAAATATGTTGATGCTATTAAGGAGGACATTCTATGGCTAGGATACCAATGGGATAAAGAATGTTATACGTCTGACTATTTTGATCAGCTTTATCAATGGGCTCTGTTATTGATCATGGACGGAAAGGCTTATGTCGATTCTCAGAGTAGTGACGAAATAGCTGCACAAAAGGGCACTCCAACCTCCCCCGGGTCAGCAAGTCCATACAGAAACAGAACTGTTGAAGAGAATCTTCGGCTTTTCAACGAAATGAAAGATGGTTTGCACGATTCAGGCAGTCATGTTCTTAGGGCAAAGATTGACATGGCCAGCCCTAATATGCTAATGCGAGACCCTATTCTTTATCGTATTTTAAAGCAATCCCATCACAGAACGGGCCGAGACTGGTGTATTTACCCCATGTATGATTGGGCTCATGGCCAAAGTGACTACATCGAAAACATTTCACACTCCTTATGCTCTCTAGAATTCAAGCCTCACAGAGATTTGTATGATTGGTTTTTGAAACAAATAGCGACAGACAGCAGGCTGTTGCCTAAACAAAGAGAATTTGCCCGGCTAAATCTCTCTTACACGGTTATGAGCAAAAGAAAACTGTTGAGACTTGTAGAAGAAGGGATTGTTAATGGCTGGGACGACCCACGTATGCCTACAATTTCTGGACTAAGAAGGCGTGGTTATACACCAAATTCCTTAAGAAACTTTGTCGAAACTGTTGGGGTAGCCAAACGAGACAACATCATTGATGTGGCGCTTTTGGAATTCTGCGTTCGCGAAGATTTAAATCTAATTGCGCCACGAGCAATGGCAGTTTTAGACCCCATTAAACTGATTCTATCAAATTATGATGCGAAAGGCACAGAAATGTTGTCGGGAGAGATAAATCCTGAAGATCCCACTGCAGGCGAAAGACAGATTCCTTTTTCAAAAACACTTTTAATAGAAAGGGAAGATTTTAAAGAAGTTGGTGAAGCCAAGTTTTTTAGATTGTCGTTAGGGCAAGAAGTCAGGCTTAAAAATGCTTATATTATCAAGGCAGAGAGCGTGGTAAAGGATTCTAACGGGCACATTCAGGAAGTTCATTGCAGTTACGATCCAGAAAGTTTGAGCGGCAGTGGCAGCGAAGCTAGCTTGAGAAAGGTTAAGGGCACGCTCCATTGGGTTTCTGAAGCTCACGCAATCAGGGCTGAAGTTAGGGTATACGATCGTCTATTCATGCACGAATCCCCAGACACAGACAAGGAAGTTGATTTCATGTCTTACCTCAATCCAGAGTCTCTTCATAGCGTCGAGGCTTATGTTGAGCCATCCCTGTCCAATTCTAAACACGGGGATCACTTTCAGTTTCAAAGACTGGGCTATTTTGTGGTTGACCAAGACAGCACAACCGACCGCCTGGTTTTCAATAAAACGGTCGGACTAAGAGACAATTGGACCAAAAAGCCAGCCCAGCCCAACCCTGAAAAAGCATCTAATTCGAACGAATCGCTAAGATTGGCTATTGAAGAAATTAAGCGTTTTGGCAAGAAATACACAAATTTGCCCGAAGACAAACGCCTCAAAGTCAGGGAAGATGTTTTGACTTTGGCAAAAGAGGTAAGTTATGAAGACTTACAGCCGTTGTTCCAAACCGCACAAAAGAAAATTGGAACCCGCATCGTCACACTTTTAGCTGCAAGCGTGTGGCTAAAGCAAGGAGGCGAGCCTACAGAGGAGTTGACGGCCTTCCTGCTATCCGCGCGAGAAGATGAGGACGCCTTGTTGTCGGAAGAAGCGAAAAAACTCTATTAGTTCTAAAGGTTATTTTTTTTCTTATTATTCCCGTTTTTAATAGCCTCACCAATTTGATTACTGGCTGAAAAACTTGCAACCATGTCATTAAGCATGTTGCTACCAGCTTGAGGAGTGTTGGGTAATAAAATGAGGTTACTATTGGTTCCTTCCCCTAGCGACTGTAAGGTGTCGTAATGCTGTGTTACCACGATAAGCGCAGAAGCTTCTTGAGAATTAATACCCACTTTGTTGAGCACTTCCACAGACTCTTCGAGACCTCTTGCTATTTCTCTTCTTTGATCGGCGATACCTTGTCCTTGTAAACGTTTGCTTTCGGCCTCAGCCTTAGCCTTTTCTACAATCAGAATGCGCTGGGCGTCACCTTCATATTGGGCAGCAATTTTTTCCCGCTCTGAGGCGTTGATGCGGTTCATTGCTGATTTCACCTGCGCGTCAGGGTCAATGTCAGTAACAAGCGTCTTTATGATGTCATAGCCATAGTCAGACATGGCATCGTTTAGCTCGGCTTTAACCGCAATGGCAATATCGTCCTTTTTAACAAACACATCATCGAGTTTCATTTTTGGCACTTCGGCACGAACCACGTCAAAAACGTATGACGTAATTTGTTCATGAGGATAGTCAAGCTTGTAATAGGCTTCATAAACTTTTTCTCCTATGACCTTGTACTGCACTGATACTTTTAACCTAACGAATACGTCGTCCAAGGTTTTCGTTTCAATAATAACGTCGAGCTGCTGTATTTTAAGACTCAGTCTTCCTGAAATTTTGTCGATCAATGGAACTTTAATTTGTAAACCAGAGTGACGAATAGAGTGGAATTTTCCAAATCGTTCAATTATGGCTGCAGTTTGTTGCTTTACGGTGAAAAACACGGAAAGTAGAATTAAGAAGCCTATTAAAGAATAAATGATGGTAAAAACAAATGGAGGCATAACGTTTTGGGTTTATATTAGTTTAAGCTTAAAAGTAGTGAATAATAGAACAACAATCAAATCAACCTATTTAAGGCTCTCTTGAAAACGGGCAAGCCGAAAGCACACTTCTTCTTTCCCTAATAGACTCATGATTTCAAAAACATCAGGCCCTTTGAGGTCTCCGACCAATGCCAGTCGAAGGGGCTGCATTACACCGCCAAATCCAATGTTTTGAGAAGTTATCCAAGCTTTTAGAGCCATTTGCAACCCCGCTGCAGAACAGTCATCTTGGGCCTCAACAACATTTCGAACCGACGCAATAATGGATGAGGTCTCGGCCTTTACTACTCTTGCCAGCGCTTTTTCGTTGTAAGCACTTAGGGGTTCGAAAAAATAATGGGCCACATTCCAAAAGTCTGCAATAAACTCCAACCGTTCTTGAATGAGTGTTAAGATTTTTGACAATGCTTCATCCGATACCTTAGAGAGACTCGGATAGTGCTGTCGCACGCTTACAACCAGTTCATTTAAAGGCATCTGAGCCAAATATTGCTGATTGAACCAATTGAGTTTTTCTATGTCAAAACGAGCCCCAGCTTTATTCACGTTGTTGAGACTGAAGGCATTGACCATTTCTTCA
Source organism: Flavobacteriaceae bacterium (assembly GCA_023254815.1). GTDB lineage: Bacteria > Bacteroidota > Bacteroidia > Flavobacteriales > Flavobacteriaceae > JALRKI01. The sequence continues at coordinate 41,077 of JALRKI010000072.1, read as the reverse complement.
AGGCTGAATAACTCTTGATCTGTACCAGGGTTCCATCCCAATAGGCCAAGAAAATTCAACAAGGCATCGGGCAAGTAACCGGCTCCTTTGAATCCTTTCGTGATTGATCCTTCTGAATTCCAGTCGAGAGGAAAAACAGGAAATCCCAGCTGGTCCCCATCTCGTTTACTCAGTTTTCCATTGCCAGAGGGTTTAAGAATTAACGGCAGATGGGCAAATTCAGGCTTATCCCAACCAAAAGCTTCATACAGTAAGACGTGCAAGGCCATGGATGGCAACCACTCCTCACCCCGAATGACGTGGGTAATCTCCATTAAATGATCGTCTACAACGTTGGCCAAATGATAAGTTGGCATCCCATCGCTTTTGAAGAGGATTTTATCATCCAAGGTGTTACAATCAATAACGATTCTTCCTCTTATCAAGTCGTTCATTTCTAAAGATCTGCCTTGAGGCACTTTGAAGCGAATGACATAGGGTTGACCAGACTGCAAGCGACGTTGAACATCTTCCTCGGTCAAAGTAAGGCTGTTAGAAAGCGATTGTCTGTTGGTAAAATTATAGATAAATGTTTGGCCTAAAAACTCTTGTTCTTTACGCAAACGATCCAGTTCTTCGTTGCTGTCAAAGGCGTAATAGGCGCTGCCGTTGTCAACAAGGGTTTTAACCCAGGCGGTGTAAATTTCACGTCTTTCACTTTGACGGTATGGACCAAATTTCCCAGGATTTTTTGGACTTTCATCGGCTGGGATATTACACCATTCCAGTGAATCTATAATATATTCTTCTGCGCCGGAAACATACCTTTTTTGATCAGTGTCTTCGACACGTAATATAAAGGTGCCTCCCTGTTGCTTGGCAAGCAGGTAATTAAATAGAGCGGTCCTTAACCCGCCAATATGAAGCGGGCCCGTTGGGCTTGGGGCAAAACGCACGCGTACTTGAGAACTCATGGCTCTGGATTTGAGGCAAAGATAACATCTAAGCCATTAATGTGGCGTGCAATTTGCGCTATACTTAATTATCGTAATTTTACTTTTGAATTATTGAGTACAATGTTTGGTCAGATCGCCATTAAGCTTAGAAATTTTGTCCGCCTGTATTATTTGAATAGAATAGTGGCAGGGAGCTTGTTGTGTTTGTCGGTCGCTGCTTCCCTATTTGTGTTGCTTGTGTTGTTCGAGCAATGGTTGTGGCTAGGCAAAACAACCAAGACAATTCTTGTTTTGACAGCGATTGCTGGTTTTCTGTTTTTTTGGCTTCGTTTAGTCGGACGCTTCCTATGGAAATGGCTGAGGCCTGAGTTTGGAATGAAGCCTATAGAGGCGGCAAGTTACATTGCCGATAGGGACAAGGCTGTTGGAGATCAACTGGTTAATTTGGTGCAATTGGCCCAATCTGGAGAGCAATCGGACTTGGTGGATGCCAGTATTAAGCAAAAGTCTGAACGATTGATTCCCCTTAATTTTCTTAGTATAATAGACTGGAACAGAGCTTTTAAAAAAGGGCTTGGAATGATTCCTGTCGTTCTTGCTATAATGATTATTTTGAGTGTTGGCGGTTGGTCTAATTTCGCTTCAGGAATTGATCGGGTTATCCGATTTCGACAGACCTTCACACCGCCACCCCCCTACACTTTTGTAATTGACCCGCAATCCTTGAAGGTTGTATCAAACAGTGATTTTGAGCTTATTGTTTCTGTAATTGGCGAGCAAGTGCCAGACAGGGTATTTGTCAATACAGAAGTGGGTCGTTTTGAGATGCGAAAGAATCGAAATGGTGCTTTTGTTTATGTTTTTGAAAGTGTTGTTCAAAGCTTTCCTTTTTATATTGAAAGTGAAATCGTGCACTCCGAGCGGTTTGAGATGATTGTGGTCAATCCTCCAAAACTTATTGGGATAAACATGAGGCTAAATTTTCCAAATCATACAGGAAGGAGTACAGAGTTCCTTCAATCCTTTCAGAACCTAGCGCTGCCTGAGGGCACCATAATCAGCCTTCAGCTTGAAACCGAAGACACCGAAATGGTCTCAGTTAATTCCGGCGAAAACCCTGTTAATGTGACATCAAGGACTTCCGTTTTTGAGGCAGAATGGCGTGTGTTTTCTAGTGGCATTGTAGATGTGGCTTTGAGTAATGGCGATCTTCCTAATTATGAAAGGCTTAGCTTTGACGTTGGAATAATTAAGGATGCAGATCCAGAAATTTTCATTGAACAAAGTACAGATGCTTTAAATTGGAATGAGATGCAGTTTGAAGGAATTGCTTCTGATGATTATGCTATTGTTGGCTTAAACTTGGAATACAGAATTCTCGGAACCGAAGCCAGTCCTGAAGTAGTAAAGTTTGACCTGAATCCTGCTGCTATTGTTCCGTTTTCAGCCTCTTTTCCGGCTGGCCTGACCTTGGAAGCTGGCAAGACCTATGAAGTTAGGTTCACCGCCATGGACAACGACGGAGTTCATGGAGGAAAGAGCGCTTCGACCCAATGGTTTCGTTTTGGCGTTTTGACTGAACTTGAAAAAAATGAAGAGCTGCTTAGACGTCAAAGTGCAGCGGTGGAAGGACTTGAGTCTGTGGCGAAACAAAATGAGATCGACGAAAAGACTCTTGACGAAATTAGGAGAGCGCAACTGGAAAAGGCTCAGTTGAGTTTTTCTGAAAAGCAGAAATTAAAGGAAAATCTTGAGCGCCAGCGGCAGCAGGACGCCTTGATGAAATCATTTAACAAGACAACCAAAATGTCCCTTGAGAATCAGAGTGTGGAGTATCCAAACGATCCAATGGCTGAGGCACTGCGGAATAGAATTGAGGAACAGGAGAAGGAGATTAACAAAAATGAGCAGTTGCGTGAAGAAATCCAGAGGTACGCTGAGAAGCTTAGCAATTTTGACTTATCTGATCGCCTCGAGCAATTGTCCAAACAAAAGCAGAGCGCTCAAAAAAGTATGGCCCAAGTTTTGGAGTTGACTAAGCGATACTATGTAACTCAAAAGGCAAGACAAATTGCAGATTCTTTAGAAGAATTGGCGGCAGAACAAGAGGCTTTGGCTGGTGATGAACCGACAGAATCTATGCCTTCGGATCAAGAAGAATTGGGGAATTCTTTTCAAGATATTTTAAAGGAAATGGACGAGCTACAAAAGGAAAATTTGGAACTTAAGAAGCCTTTTGACATGCAGCGTGACAAAGCTACCGAATCTGAGGTTAGGCGCGACCAGCAATCTGCCCTCCAACAATTGAAAAGTGGGGTGAGCCCAAAAAAGCAACAATCAAGCGCCGCTAATGGAATAAAAAAGTTGGCAAAGCAAATGAACCAAATGCCAATGGGTGGAGGCGGACAGCAGTTGTCTGAAGACATAGAAATGCTCCGACAGATATTGGACAATTTGCTGCGATTTTCTTTTAGCCAAGAGGCGTTGATGGCAAAATTTGAATCCCAAAGGAATCTGGCCTTCGATTACCCCAAGCTGATGCAAACTCAGCAAGATTTGAAGAACAATTTCAAACACGTTGATGACAGTCTTTTCGTCTTGTCTCTGCGACAACCTATGCTCTCTGAGCGCATCAATGGATTGATTAGTGATGTATATTTTTATACCGATAAAGCTCTTAATGGGCTGGCTGACAGTCAAATTAACGAGGGTTTGGCAGCGCAGCAGTTTGTAATGAACGCAACGAACGCTTTAGCCGACCAACTGAGCGAGATGCTAGATAATTTGAACATGCAAATGGCGCCAAACCCAGGGGCGGGTGATGGAGATATGCAACTTCCGGACATCATTATGAGTCAAGAGAAGTTGGCAGAGAGGACGGGAAAGAAACCTGATAGCATTAACAGTGAGGAGTCCATGGATTCCGGAAAGGGGAAGAAACCTTTTGGACAAAGGGGCGAGGGAAGTGACGCTGAAAGTACATACGAGGCCTTTAAGCAACAACAAGCCTTACGGGAGGCGTTTGAAAAACTTCTAGATTCCAAGGGTGGTGGCGTCGAAGGCCAAAAGCTCCTCGATGAAATGGAGCAGTTGGAGCGCGACATATTGAATCGAGTACAGTCAGAGTCTATTAAAGGAGCCATGAATAATTTGGTCTATGAAATGCTTAAGTTTGAGGAGGCTGAACAATTGCAAGGTCGTGACGAGCAGAGAGAGTCGAAAACTGGAAACTTGACCTATATGTCTGACAATCAAGTTTTTAAACCCTCAAAGGGAGCTGAATCAACTGTTGAGCGATTGAACAGGGAAAGGCTGCCTTTAAGGCCTAAGATTACGGCTAAGGTTAATCAATATTTTATCAAAGAGAATGATTGAATTTGAATATCAAACAACGGACGTCTATCCAATTGGCGAGTTGGTTAAGCAATGGCTCGCTGATGTTGCGGAAAGCGAAGGCGCTGAGATTCTAAAATTGTCCTATGTGTTTTGTGATGACGACTATTTATTGGGGCTCAACAAGGAATTCTTAAACCACGACACTTATACCGACGTGATTTGTTTTGACGACTCTCGTGGCAAATCCATTCAAGCTGAGGTCTATGTGTCGATCGACAGGGTTAGGGAAAACGCCTTAATTTATAAGGTGACCGAAAGGGATGAGCTTCATCGGGTTATGTCACATGCTTTGTTGCATTGTTTGGGTTACAAGGACAAATCGGAAGATGACCTTTTGCAAATGCGACTGGGCGAAGACAGGGCTCTGTTGCTTCGACCGTTAGAATTGATAAACTAACGTATATTTGCGCGAACGACAAAATGTTCCACGTGGAACAATTATGGGACTATTTAAAAACACATATGATGTAATTGTTGTTGGTGGTGGTCACGCGGGCAGCGAGGCCGCAGCGGCTGCTGCTAATATGGGCTGCAGCACGCTTTTAATTACCATGAATTTGCAAAATATTGCTCAAATGTCTTGCAATCCCGCCATGGGAGGAATTGCTAAAGGCCAAATCGTGCGTGAGATTGATGCCTTGGGAGGATTGAGTGGTATCGTGAGTGACTTTTCAGCCATTCAGTTTAAAATGCTTAACAAATCCAAAGGTCCAGCGATGTGGAGCCCTCGAGTTCAAAGCGACCGCATGAGATTCGCTGAGGCATGGAGAAATGAGTTGGAACAATTGCCCACTTTAGACTTTTATCAAGATATGGTCACCGGACTACTCATTGAACAGGACAAATTGGTAGGGGTTCGAACCTCTTTAGGTGTTGAAGTGAGATCTAAAACGGTTGTTTTAACTAGTGGCACCTTCCTTAACGGCTTGATGCATATTGGGGAAAAGCAGTTCGGCGGTGGTAGGGCTGGCGAGCGTGCCTCAACTGGGATCACGGAGCAGCTCGAAACTTTAGGGTTTGTCGCAGGCCGCATGAAAACAGGAACTCCTCCTAGGGTAGATGGCAGGAGCTTGGATTTTTCAAAAATGCAAGAACAGCCTGGCGACCTCAAGCCTGGCAAATTTTCATATAGTGATAGAACCACACCTCTGACTAATCAGCGCTCATGTTATATGACCTATACTTCAGCCCTAGTGCATGACCTTTTGAGGGAAGGGTTTGAAAAATCACCGATGTTTAATGGACGGATTAAGAGTGTAGGGCCGCGCTATTGTCCCTCTATAGAGGATAAGATTAATCGCTTTGCGGACAAAGATCGTCATCAAATTTTTGTGGAGCCAGAAGGGTGGAATACCGTCGAGGTGTATGTCAATGGATTCTCTACCTCACTTCCAGAAGACACTCAATTCAATGCATTGCGTAAAGTGGAAGGATTCGAGAACGTTAGGTTTTTTAGACCGGGATACGCTATAGAATACGATTATTTTCCTCCTACTCAGTTGAATCATACGTTAGAAACCAAACTAATCCCTGGACTTTATTTTGCGGGACAAATTAATGGCACCACAGGATACGAAGAGGCGGCTGCGCAAGGACTTATGGCGGGGGTCAATGCTGCGTTGTTTGTCAAGGAAGAAGACCCATTTATTCTCCATAGAGATGAGGCATATATTGGAGTGCTAATTGACGACCTGATTACTAAGGGCACGGAAGAGCCCTACCGCATGTTTACCTCCAGGGCGGAATACCGCACTCTTTTGCGGCAGGACAACGCAGACTTTCGTTTAACTCCAAAGGGATTTGCGATCGGCTTAGCAAAAACTGATCGCATGAAAAGGATGGAGCAAAAGGAGCTGGCAACAGAAAAATTCGTTTCTTTTTTTCAAAAAACCAGCGTAGGTCCTACCGACATTAATCCTGTTCTGGAGAAGAATAATTCTGCAACGGTAAAACAATCGGATAAATTGGTTAAAATTTTAACACGGCCCAACATCGAGCTGGAGGATTTGGAAGGACTCGAGTCTGTTAAGCAGTATTTAGAAGTTGAGAATCCTGACGAAGAAGTCAAAGAACAGGTGACAGTTCAGTTGAAATATGCTGGTTATATCGCAAAGGAAAAAAACAATGCAGATAAGCTGATTCGCTTGGAAGGAGTTAGAATTCCAGAGGAGTTCGATTTTTCTCAGATTTCTTCTATGAGTTTTGAGGCGAGGGAAAAGCTCAAAGCTATTCAGCCTAGGACAGTCGCTCAAGCGTCTAGAGTTAGCGGAGTTTCTCCAAATGACATTTCTGTATTGCTTGTTTACATGGGGAGATAAATATTTGTTCCACGTGAAACATATCAACCTTGAGATGAAAATACAAGATCATTTGGTTTCTAAAAAATGGTTTCATTTGGAAAGCCATCCAGAGCATGAGTATTTGATGACTACTCCAAAACCTACTAAAGGGGAAATTCCAAGCTATTATCCCTATGACGATTACCTCTCTCATCAAACGGCACCGAGAAATTTTTTGGAGCATGTGTATTCTTTTCTGCGTTCTTTTTCTGTTTTTCACAAATCTAATATCGTTAAACGGCTGAAAATGAATGGAAAAAGATTGCTGGATGTGGGATGCGGACCAGGATTTTTTCTCAAATCCATGCAAAAATCTGGCTGGCTGGTTTTGGGCGTTGAGCCCAATGAGCATGCGCGATTGTCGGCAAATCACCTCACTGAGAATGCCGTATTTGACAACGAGCAACTCCAAGTATGGGAAAATTCGAGTTTTGACGCCATCACTTTGTGGCATGTATTGGAGCATCTACCAGATCTGGATCAGTCTTTGACAAATTTTAATCGTTTGCTTGACAACCAAGGAAAACTGATTGTGGCACTTCCTAATCATTTGAGCCATGACGCTCGTTACTATGGTCAATATTGGGCCGCTTACGATGTTCCCAGGCACCTTTGGCATTTTTCAAAAGACAGTTTAACTAAGCTGATGAAGTCGCATGGCTTTCACCTCTCATGTTCCAAACCACTGCTGTTAGACGCTTATTATATTTCGTTGCTTTCAGAAACTTATAGGCATTCGAAATACCGTTGGCTCAAAGCCCTTTGGCAAGGCACTTTGTCCAACATAAACGGGCTAATTACAGGAGAGTTTTCCTCAAGAATCTATATCTTTGAAAAGGCAACTGCATAAAACTGGCTCATAAGTCAACTTATTTACAAGGCTTTCTTACTTTTGCCGTAATTATACAACCTATAGAATCATGAAATATAATTTTTACTTATTGGGATTAACGTTTCTAGCGCTATTTAGTTCATGCCAGTCTTCCGAAAAAATTGCTTTTGTTGACAACGCTAAGGTCATTAACGAATACAACGAAAAAAAGGATATGGACTCCGCCCTCCAATTGAAAATAGACGCCTTTCAGGCAAGTACCGACAGCTTGAGAAATGCATTTCAACAAGAAATTGGGGCAGCAGAAATTCGTGCAGCACGAATGAGTCAAGCTCAAATTCAACAGCTTTCTCAAGAGCTTCAGCAAAAGGAACAATTCTTAACCCAGCAGATTCAAGCGCAGCAACAGGCTTTGGCCAATGAGAGTCAGGCCAATAATGACACACTTGTCAAGCGCATCAAGGACTTTATTAAGGACTATGCTCAAACCAACAATTACACCTTTATTTTAGGCTCTAACGACGCTGGGAGCGTCCTATATGGCTCAGAAGAGAATGATCTAACCGAGACCATTCTAGAGGCTATAAATGCCGCTTATAAAGCCAAAAAATAACTTCGGTTCATTTTAGCATTTTCCCTCGCATTCGCTTGTGGGGGATTTTTTGTTTTAGTGAGGTGTCTGATGTCTTTTTCAAAATACTATCATCTAATTTACGCCCTTTTTGCACCTTCCATGGTTGTGTCTCCGCAGTTTTCACTTCAGGCGAGGGAGACAAATATATTGATGAATAATTTTTAAAATGCTGATTTACAGACAGTTTGAATAGGAATTGACAAATAGCTCGTTCAAAGGATGACTACAACTCGACTGGCTTTTTGTGGAAAAGGCGTGTTAAAACAAGAGACAAATCGGTCCAAATAAGTTTGGAATTGCCGTTTCGAGAAACGTGAATAAAGGCCTCCTCGAGCGCCTCTCTAATTGGAATAATGTTGCTTTCGTGGATGAATGCCGCGAATTGATCAAAACTGAACCCATCCGTGGTTAAAGGATCAATAACCATACTATTCATACCATAGTTTTTCAACAGAGCCTGGCGGAAAATATGCAGACAGTATTGGATAAATCTTTTTTGCGTTTCTCGACCAGTTTTTGACACTTCAAAACTCCAAAGCATCAAGTCGTTGACCGCACTTTTATTCTGTTTTACCATAAAAGCAGAACGCACCCATTGCACAAACCAAGTATCGAACAGCTGTTCTTCGCTATCTCTGTACACCAAATCGGTAGCCTTATTAAAGTTCCCTTGAGCCCGAACGGCTATGCTTTGGGCTACGGAATAGTCTATTTCAAAACGGCCCACTAAGGCGTTAACCATTTCTGATTGAGTCAATTGAGGCACTCGGATGTATTGGCAGCGAGATCGAATGGTGCCTAGAATTTGTCCTTCATCTTCGGCAATTAGAAGAAATACGGTCTGGGCTGGCGGCTCTTCTATCATTTTAAGAAGCTTATTTGATGCAGCCGCATTCATTTTTTCTGCCATCCAAACAATAATTATTTTATATCCTCCTTCAAACGATTTTAAAGCGAGAGATTTGATGATGTCCTGAGCTTCATCAACTCCTATTTGCCCTTGTTTGTTCTCTATGTTGATTTCTTGGTACCAATCGAATAAGTTGCCGTAAGGTTGAGCATTAACAAAAGACCTCCAATCTTCAAGAAAAAGAGAAGAAATGGGATGTTTTTTAATCTTGTCGTTGGCAGCTACGGGAAACACATAATGAATGTCAGGGTGAGCCAAAGGATCAATATGGTGGTCGTCAGAGGTTTTCGAACTGGAGGTAATTAGTCGATGAGCGTAAGCAATGGCAAGAGGAAGCGCTCCACTTCCCTCTGCGCCAACAAACAGTTGAGCATGGGGAATACGCCCATGAGAAATGTCTTGCTGCAATTGCTCGCGTAGTTTGTAATGACCAATAATATTATCGAAACGCATCGAACAAAGATAGCCCATTTGTTTCAGGCTTGTTTTATTGGATGCTTTATATTTGTCCCACTAAATTCATCAAACAAATCATGACAACCATAAACGACATACATTTCGCAAGAAAATGCGCGCTCATTAGGGTAGATTTTAATGTGCCTCTTGACGATCTGTTCCATGTGACAGACCCCACGCGAATTGAAGCTGCTATACCCACCATCAAGAAGATTTTAAATGATGGTGGCAAATGTGTGCTCATGTCTCATTTGGGTCGCCCCAAAGGAGTGGATTCAAGCTGCTCTTTGAGGCATATCGTCCCAGCCCTGACCACGGCGTTGGGATTTGAACCAAAATTTTGCAAAAGCACTGTTGGCGAAGAAGCTGAAAGGGCCGTTAAAATGCTCAATAAGGGCGATGTATTGTTGTTAGAAAATCTTAGATTTTATGATGAAGAAACTCAAGGGGATCATAAATTTGCCGAACAACTATCACATTTGGGAGATGTTTATGTCAATGACGCTTTTGGCACAGCGCACCGGGCACACGCTTCAACGGCTATTGTGGCGAATTTCTTTCCTAACGCTAAATGTTTTGGGTTGCTCCTAGCCAAAGAAATTGATAGCATTGCCATGATTATGGATCACGGCGAAAAGCCTGTTACTGCCATTTTGGGAGGCGCTAAAGTCTCTTCTAAAATTACCATTATCGACAATATTTTAGGCCCCATTGATCATTTAATTATTGGAGGAGGAATGGCTTACACATTTATCAAGGCTTGTGGCGGATCGGTTGGAGATTCACTTGTAGAAGATGACAAGTTAGATTTGGCAATGTCTATTTTAGAACAAGCTAAAATAAAAAATGTGAAAGTTCATTTACCGATTGACACCTTAGCGGCAGATGCATTTTCTGAAACCGCACAAACAAGAGTATTTCCCACTGGCGAAATTCCCGCTGGATGGATGGGCCTGGACATTGGGCCAAAGACTATAGCCTCTTTTTCGCAAATAATAGCAGAGTCGAGAACCATTTTATGGAATGGTCCAGTTGGTGTTTTCGAAATGACGGCCTTTTCTCATGGGACAAAATCCTTAGGACAAGCTATTGCAAAAGCTACTAAGACAGGGGCATTTTCGTTAGTCGGAGGAGGCGATTCGGTTGCGGCGGTCAAACAATTTGACCTGCATGATCAAATGAGTTATGTAAGCACCGGTGGAGGAGCAATGTTAGAGAGTTTGGAGGGAAGAATCTTGCCTGGGGTTGCTGCTGTCCTGAACTAAGGGGCGGTTTCTGTTGGCATGGATGTTGTACAGAGTTAATAAACAAAGAAACATGAAATATATCGGCGTATCAATTGCATTAATTTTTGGACTATTCTCTTGCGGGAACGATTTGCGCAATTCCAGAGACATTAAACCGCTATCATCAGGAAAACTCAACAATATTTCTGTAGTCGCTGATATTGATCTTTGGGAGGGAGCCTCAGGCTCGGCCGTTCGTAATACAATAGGAGGAGTACTTTATGGCTTGCCCCAAGATGAGCCAATGTTTGATTTACACTATATCCCACAAAAAGTCTTCTCAGGGTTTACTCGTAAAAACAGAACTGTTTTGAGGTTATTAAAATCTGACAGTGCTGCAGTAGCTATTTTTAGCGACGTCTATGCAAAGCCGCAAACTTTGGTCGAGGTTTCTGGACCCACAGATCAGGCCATCTCGGAGCAATTAAACCTCAACAAGAATTTGATTATCAAGGCTTTTCAAGAATCCGAAGTGGCCGAAAAGCAACGTCAGATTGGCAAATCTTTAAACAAGGACAAGAGTATTAAAAAGAACTTGGGGTTAGCCCTTAATTTTCCATCGGCATATAGAATTGCTTCCATCGATAATTCCTTTGTTTGGGCGAGAAGGGACATCGAGTCAGGAAGCGTAAATTTTATGATATTTGAACTGGACGAGAACAGGATAAACCTCAATGCACCAATTTTGGAACAAATAATTGCAATTCGCGATTCAATTGGTGAAATCCAAATTCCAGGTCCAGTAGAAGGGTCTTATATGATTACGGAAAGAACCTACGTGCCACAACTTAAAATGACCGAAATCGATGGACTCAAAACTTATGAAACTCGCAGTACTTGGGAGCTAGCAAATGCTTTCATGGCTGGTCCATTTGTCAACTACACCATCTATGACAGTCAGCACAGTCGATGGATCGTTGCAGAAGGATTCGTTTTGGCGCCGTCAAAAGGAAAAAGAGACTATATGCTGGAACTAGAAGCTATTTTGAAATCCATCAAAATATAAGACCGCCTATTTCTCTTTGTCTTCTTTAGGGTCTTCCTTGCTGGCGTTTTTAAATTCTTTGATTCCAGTACCCAAGCCTCTCATCAGTTCTGGTATTTTTTTGCCTCCAAATAGAAATACAATAGCAACAATCACAAGAACTATTTGCCAGGGCCCAACAGCCAATATAATGCTTAAATCAAAAACCATAATGAAAGTATTTCCAACAAAGTTAGCAATTTTGCAGTCACAAATTCAATTCTACTAATAACTTTAATTTCTTTCAGGGACAACTGAAAGAGGTAATTTCACTAGTTTTGTCTCATGGTAAAGAAATTAGTAAAAAAATGGAGATTACCCGAAAAATGGTTAGACAACTATATTTTACAATTTGTTAATGCCGACACTTTTGAGGAGAAGTTTTCTCTTCGACTGACGCGCCTCAATGTTTTTGTTTGGGTGTCTATTTCTGCCATAGTTTTGATTTTTTTGACCACTATTCTCATAGCGTTCACCTCTATTCGGGAATACATCCCAGGATATTCTTCTCAAGAACTAGAACGAAGAGCCTCCGAACTTTACTTCAAGACAGATTCACTTCAACAATTGGTGGGCTATCAAACCGAATATATTAGGAACATCCAAAAAGTGCTTACTGGTGACCTTAAATTTGAGCTGGCAGATCCTGACAACACAGGCGCCGACCTTTCGGATCTTTCGCCAGAAGATTTGGCGCCCTCACATGCCGATTCCCTGCTCAGAGAGGCTGTTAGGAAAGAGGACAAATACAATTTATTTTTGTCCGCAAAAAATGGGTCAAATTTTGTGTTATTTCCACCTGCACAAGGCCCCATTAGCGCCGATTTCAATGTTCAGGAAAAACATTACGCCGTAGACATCAATGTTCCGATTAACACGCCAATAAAGTCAGCGGCTGATGGTCGAGTCATTTTGACTGAGTGGTCCGTTGAAACAGGCTATGTAGTTTTGATAGAACACAGTAACAATTTGCTCACTGTTTACAAGCACAACACTAAATTAACAAAGTCTCAAGGAGACTTGGTGAAAGCGGGTGAAGTCATAGCCATCTCTGGAAATACTGGCACCCTAACAACTGGCCCTCATCTGCATTTTGAACTTTGGAACAATGGCTACCCAGTCGATCCTAAAACCTTCATCGATTTTGAACAACGCCGCTGATGTCAATCAAATCGTATTTCGCCAAAATCATGGCGCATCGCACTAAAAAGCGCATTGAATCGTGGTCTAATAATCCATTTGAAACTCAACAAAAAGTTTTTAAAAAGCTGATAGAATCGGCCAAAAAGACCAAATTTGGAATCGACCACAGTTTTGGACAAATCTCAAAAATATCAGATTTCCAAGCCAGAGTTCCTGTTAGAGACTATGAATCTTTAAGAAGCTATATTGAGCAAGCTGTAGCAGGAGAACATGATGTTCTCTGGCCTGGAAAGCCATTGTATTTTGCCAAAACTTCCGGCACTACTTCGGGGTCTAAATTTATTCCAATAACCAAAGAAAGTATGCCCGAACATATCAATGCGGCAAAAAGCGCCTTATTGATGTTCATTGCGGACACTGGACAAAGTAGTTTTGTGGACGGAAAGTTGATTTTTTTACAAGGCAGTCCAGTACTGAAAGAGAGTAATGGAATAAAGCAGGGACGATTGTCAGGGATTGTTGCTCACTATGTTCCCAATTATCTTCAAAAAAACAGGCTTCCAAGCTGGAAAACCAATTGTATTGACGATTGGGAAACCAAAGTAGACACCATTGTTCAGGAAACAATTGACCAAGACATGAGGGTTATCAGCGGCATTCCTTCTTGGGTGCAAATGTATTTTGAAAAACTTGTTGCTCAAAGCGGTAAGCCTATCGGCGAACTTTTCCCCAACTTTAATCTCTTTGTTTTTGGTGGAGTGAATTTTGGGCCCTATCGAACCAAGTTTGATCAAATGATTGGAAGAAAAATACCCAGCGTGGAATTGTTTCCTGCCAGTGAAGGCTTTTTTGCATTTCAGGATCGTCAAGATAGGCAGGATTTGTTGTTGCTTTTAGATTCGGGTATTTTTTATGAATTTATCGAAGCGTCTACTTTTTTTAACGACAATTACACACGACTTACTCTCGAAGAGGTCAAAATGAACGTAAATTACGTCATGATCATTTCTACTACGGCAGGTCTTTGGGCTTACAATCTGGGCGACACCATTTGCTTTACCTCTTTGTTGCCGTTCAGGATTAGAGTAACGGGCCGCATTAAGCATTTTATTTCAGCCTTTGGCGAGCATGTGATTGGTCAAGAAGTTGAGCGTGCGATGCAGGTCGCTATTGAAGGCACCAACGCCGTGGTCAACGAATTCTCTGTCGCTCCTCAAGTTACCCCCCAGGAAGGCCTACCCTTTCACGAGTGGTTCATAGATTTTGACACAGAACCCTCTGACATGAATCAATTTAGATCCCTGATTGACTCTGAATTACAAAACCTCAACAGTTATTACAAAGATTTGATTACGGGAAAAGTGCTCCAACCATTAAAGATTTCTACTTTAAAAAAAGGATCATTTGACGATTATATGGCTTCGATTGGCAAGATGGGAGGACAAAATAAATTACCAAGACTTGCCAATAATCGAGACATTGCGACGTTTTTAGAAACGCAAGACTTTGTCTTGCGGCGGTGAACTCTTTGAATTCACCTATTTTTGGACAACTAACAACCGGGGGTATGACCCCCTTTAAGCATTTTAAGAATGGATAATGCAAAAAATAAACACAACGATGAGGTCGACTTGGGCCAATTGTTTAATGCTATAGGAGCTGGGATTAAAAGCGTATTTAGATTCTTCACAAATTGTTTTTTAGGATTGGCCAATTGGGCTCTGGAAGGCATCATATTTGTCAGAAAACGCTTTTTAGTATTTGGGATAGCTTCTCTTCTGGGGGCATCGTTCGGAGCTTATATGGATTATGTCGATGGGCCTAGATATGCCGCCAAAATGATCTTGGCCACGAATTATGGCAGCGGAAAATTACTTTATAACGAGGTAGAGTATTTAGACGCTTTGTTGAAACAAAACGACACATCTCAACTTTTCGCGAAATATAACATTAAACCTAGCGAGGTCGAATTGATATCTAAGATTGAAATTGAGCCTATTGTTGATCCTAAAGAAGAGTTGTTGGCATTTGACGCCTATCGACTTAAAATGGACACTACCATGGTGACAAAAGCAATAACGTTTTCGGATTTCAAAAACGATTTTGAGGACTATCAATACAGAAAACACACCGTCGAAGCAATAGTTTACGACAAAAATTTGTTGAGTAAAATTGAGAGAGGTTTATTGAACGCTCTCAATTCAAATAAAATGCTTCAGTTGGAGAGTCAAATTGGAGCTGAGAATTTATCTGTTGTTGATGCAGGAATAAAATCATCGATGTTGAGGATTGACTCTTTGTTGTTAGCCGAACAGAAAGCCCTCGAGCAAAACACCTTGACGGACGCCATGTCGGGTACTTCTATCAATTTGACCGAAAATACCCGCAACTCTAAGGAAGTGCAGTTGGTAGAATTGAAAATTCAGTTGATAGACGAGTTGCAGCTAAACAACGAAAAAATTCTGATAACCAATAACATTGCCAACATCATTACCTCCTTTGATGAAAAGGTTTATAAAGAGACCTCCTTCACAAAAAAGGGATCGGTAAAATATGGCGCTTTAGCCTTTTTTATCATCAGCATCTTTTATGCAACCTTGCATTTTGATAAATTTTTGAAGGAAAAAATTGACCAAAAAGCCAATAGGGGATAAACAATAACACTAATGCTTTCAATTGCTATCACCGGCGCTAATGGCCAACTTGGACAATCCTTTCGCGCCACAGCACCTCTTTTCCCTGGTTTGGAATTAAAGTACTTTAACCGAACTGAATTCGATGTAACCAATCAGACAGTGGTTCAAGAAGCCATGGATTTTTACCGCTTTGATTATTTGATAAATTGTGCGGCATACACCAATGTGGTTGGTGCAGAAAGCAATATTGAAGCCGCAAATCTCCTCAATGGCGTTGCAGTTGGTTATCTGGCTCAGGCTGCTCAAAAGAATAAAACCCATCTCGTTCAAATTTCAACGGATTATGTATTCGATGGCAATAAATTAGAGCCGTATCGCCCTACTGATTTGACAAATCCTTTGAATGTGTATGGTCAATCCAAACTCCTCGGAGAACAGTTGGTCGCTCAATATTGTGACCGCTTTTCTGTCATCCGGACATCTTGGGTGTATTCAGAATATGGATCAAATTTTTACACCAAAATTAAGTCTAGAGCTGATCAGGGTCAAACTTTATGGATCACTGACGAATACATAGGAACCCCAACTTACTCTCCTGACTTAGCCGAGCACATTCTTTCAGGGATTTCCAAGGATAACTTACCTCTAGGGATTTCACATTTTGCCGGAAAGGATGTGATGACATGGTTTGATTTGGCAAGAAAACTACTCCCCGGGGCTGATATTCGAGTGGCTCCAAAAGAAACGCCTCCGCTGTTGGTTAACCGACCAAAAAATAGTGCCTTGGCAAGGTAACAACAATCAAACAAGGAAGAATCTGGAATGAACATTAGCATGCAAAAAGTGGTGATATTGAGCTTGATGCTGTGCATCTTAAGCACACAGGGCATGTTGAATTTTTATGTATTCAATTGGCTTGGAGATGGTGGTTTAAAATCAGCAGTTCCTCCTTTCTCTATTTTTATGTTGTTCACTTTCGTCCTGCTTTACAAAAACAAAAATTTTATTTTAAAAGGCTTTGATGTTCTATTGATTGCATACCTGTTGGCGCTCCTTGTAATGGCAGCTATTGCAGGCATTGAGGCGTCATCTATATTTTATGCTTTTAGGGAGCTGGCGTTGCTTTTTGTGCTGATTCTTTTAGCCGAAAACACGCACATTTCTAAATCTGAAATCAATGCAATAAACCGAGTTTTGTTTGTCTTAGTGATGCTGAATTTGGCCGCAGTTTTTTATACCTACATGGTCGGGCCGGAGGTTTATATGAAGACTTTAACCGGTCGTTATTTTTGGCCAAAGGATCCGAAATATTTTTTTACCATTTCTACTTTTTATGATTTCTGGAGGTCTCCGGGATTGGTTGGTCAATTCGCAGATCTTGGACTTTTTGCCGTGCTTACTTTTTTTATTTTTATCAGGCATCAAGCCTCTAAGTTGTTTATAGGAGCTGCTTTTCTTTTGACCCTAGCAGCGTTATCAAGAACCGCCTATGTACCACTGGTTATTTACGGACTGTATTACATTTTGACAGGACAAAAAGTATTGAAATTTTTGATAAAATATTATTACGTCTTGTTCCTGCTCCTGATTCCAGCCGTTTGGATTCTCTTTCAAAAAAAGGTCTTTTCGCCAGAATCACTTTTGATGCGATTCGAGTTTTGGTACGACATCATTCATCAATCCGATTTCAGCTGGCTTTTTGGCGGCCGAATAGGAACTATTGGACAAGCGTCAGAATTGGGTTGGTTCTCCCAGGTCCTAGACAGTTATTGGATTTATGTGTTTCTGAGTAGCGGGTTGATAGGCGTCATCTTGACCTTCAATTTCTTTTTTGAAAGAGTCATGGCCTATCGTTTGTTGTCAGTAGTTGCGGTTGGTTTTTTTATTTCGGGTTTGTTCACAACCCTTACCCAGAGCTATAGCTTTCTGTTATTGTTTCCGTTTTTATTTTTAAAATTAAAGCCAGACACTGATGACTGAAAGAATATGGCAAAGTGAGTTTTGGACAACAAGTCGACTACAACAATCTGCAATATTGTTGACAGGGGCCTTCCCAATCATGCCTTTTTTTGCCAGAAGTGCTGGCGTAGTTTTGTTGTTGCTTGTCGTCATATTTCAACTTAATACTATTACCAAAGTAGAGTGGAGTCGGTTTATTGTCCTGTTCTGTATGCCTTATTTAGGCTTGGCGTTTTCTTTGATAGTAACAGAGAATTTGGACACCGGCTTCAATGAACTCGGTCAGTTGGCGCCCACAATACTAATACCACTTGGGTTTCTGTTGGCCAGGAGTCAACTTACTGGTGATTTGTTAAAGCGCTTTGTCGTTGTGTTTATCGCTTCTACCTTTTTGTTAGTGCTCTATCAACTTGTGCAAATCGGGCTAAATTGGAATCAATTGTTCGGCCCAATTACTGAGGCCGAAATTGTTGCATTCAACTTGGACTTATTGCCTTCTGTCCCTGACTTTCTTGTTGACAGAGTTTTGGGACACAGACTTAGAGAATTTACTATAGAAGTAACCGGATCTCACCCTACTTATCAGGCCGTTTGGCTTGTGACATCGGTTTATTTTTTGGCCTTGGAATCCAGATTATGGCTTTCAAAGAAATGGCACCATCTGGCGTTGATAATCCTAGCTTTTTGCTGGGTTTACTTTATAGGTTCTAGAATGGGACAGATTGGAATAGTTTTGGCTCTATTTATAACCATGTTTAATCAAATTGGCCAGAGACGTTGGAAGCTAATCGCTAGTGGAATTCTTATTTTCGGACTTTGGGTCATGTCTAATCACCCTCGATTCAAAGAGATTGCAGAAGGGTTCAATCCTAGCATAGCTTCAGACCATATTGCACATTTTAATTCCTCTAATGTTCGGATGGCGACTTGGCATTGTGCTCTAGAAACTATTGAGAAGAATCCATGGCTTGGAACGGGAGTTGGAGACATACAGTCAAACTTGGACTTGTGTTATAAGAATAATTATGACGCTCCAGTTTTCACTTGGGATCAATACAACACGCACAATCAATACTTACATTATTGGGCATCTGCTGGCATTTTTGGGTTTATTCTGTTTGTAGTGCAATTGCTGGCATTGGGCCGTTTGATGATAAAACGCAAGATAAATGATGGATTTGCCGTGCTATTGATAGCGATTTCATTCATGCTAACAGAGAATCTTTTGGTGCGCTCAGATGGCATTCATTTTTTCGCGACTTTTATGGCCATTTATGTTTATACAAAACGATAAAATATATATCAATGCAAGGTTTTTGATGCAACGCCTGACAGGAGTGCAGAGATTTGCAATTGAAATATCAAAGGAGCTTAAAGCGCTATACGGTTCCAGGATCGTCTTTGTAGCCCCAAATGGCATCCTGCATCGTGACATCGGCAGAGAATTGGAGGTCGTTTCGATAGGCCGTTTTTCGGGATATTTTTGGGAACAAATCGAGCTGCCTTTATTTCTGAGAGGACAGCAAAGACCGCTGCTTTTGAATTTATGTAACATGGCACCAGTTTGTTATTCAAATAAGATTATTACCATACATGATTTGGCCTATGTAGATATGCCTGGAAATTTCAACTGGAAATTCAGAACGGTTTATCGATCTCTGATGCCAATACTCGTTAGGTCCGCAAAGAAAGTGCTTACTGTCAGCAATTTTTCAAAAGATAGACTGCGGCACCACTATCCATCTCTGAGCGAATCGCAAATCGAAATCATTCCGAATGGAGCGGAAAAAATGTTTGCAAAATCCCCAAGGCCTTCAACCGAGCAACCTTTTATTTTGTCGGTGGCGTCTTCAAGCCTGAGAAAGAATCTCGATATTATGATTTTGGCCTTCAACAAGTTCAATCAAAGGAATCAAGAGGCCTACAAACTTATTTTAGTAGGCGATAAGGATCGCGTGTTTGAGAGACAAAGGGCGCTAAAGTTAAGCTCTGGAATCGTTTCTCTGGGAAGAGTTAGCGATCAAGAATTGCACCAGCTATATTCCTCTGCATCAGTTTTTTTGAATTTATCGCTTTACGAAGGTTTTGGACTACCTATACTCGAAGCATTGTCCCACAATACCCCAACGGTTTGCTCAGATATTGAAGTGCACAAAGAAATATTCGAGGGCGCTGTTTTTTTTGCAAACCCTCATGACACTGGCGCTATTGCCGACAGCTTGTCTTTGGCAGTAATAGATCAAAATGGTTCAAGAAAGGAGCGGATTGTCGAGATACTTCAAAATTTCACTTGGAAAAAGTCAGCCAAGAAACTTCAAGAAGTGATTGAAACAATTCAAAAATTGTAGGTTTGATGAAAATGGCCATGGTTCATGATTGGTATTACGTCAATGGCGGGGCAGAAAAAGTCGTTCGTGCTATTGACGAAATATGGCCTAATATCTCTCACTATGCCCTAATAGATTTTTTGTCAGAAAAGGATCGAAATGACATTTTGAAAGGGAAAAAAGTGGCTACGAGCTTTATTCAATGCTTCCCATCGGCTCGCCAAAATCACAGAAAGTTTTTACAGCTATTCCCCCATGCTATCGAGCGATTTGACTTGTCGGAATACGACATTATTGTGAGTTCTTCAGCAGCTGTTGCCAAAGGAGTAAAGGTCAACAGCAATCAAATGCACATCTGCTATTGCCATTCACCAATGCGATATGCCTATGATTTATACGATCAATACATTCAAGACTATAAACAGGGGAGTATAAAAAGAGCTTATGTCAATTTTGTGCTTCAGAAACTTAGGAAATGGGATCAGAGGACTACTGCCGGGGTAACTCATTTTGTGGCTAATTCTAACAATGTTGCTCAGCGTATTGAGAGAATTTACAAGCGCACGGCGGAGGTCATCTACCCTCCTGTGGAGACAGATTTCTACAAATTGAGTCCTTTTTGGGGAGAGTATTTTTTTACTGCCTCTAGAATGGTTTCCTATAAAAAGATGACTGTTATTATTGAAGCATTTAACAAGAGACCTGACCTCAATCTGGTCATTGCTGGAAATGGTCCTGAAGAAAAAAAACTAAAAAAATTGGCCGCTCAAAATATTCAATTTACTGGTTTTGTCGATTCTTTGCGTTTAAGAGAATTGATGCAACACGCCAAGGCGTTTGTCTATGCCGCCGAAGAAGATTTTGGCATCGTTCCTGTGGAGGCCATGTCATGTGGAGTCCCCGTTATTGCATTTGCCAAGGGAGGCCTGCTGGAAACTGTAAAAGAAAAAATTTCAGGATTATTTTTTGAAGAGCAGTCCTCAGGGGCTCTGTTACGAGCCCTTGAGCAATTTGAAAAAGAGGCCTTCAGTCCAATAAAAATCCGTGAACACGCCCTTAAGTTTGGCACCAATATCTTCAAAGAAAAGTTTGAGAAATTTGTCATGGAAAAGTGGCAAAGCTTCAAATCTTCATAATCCTCAAGCCAAACCGCTGAACTTCCTTATTTTTGTAACTCAATAAAATGCATCGCTATGAAACTTACTGTTGTTGGGACAGGGTATGTTGGCCTAGTTACTGGAACTTGCATGGCTGAAACAGGCGTTGAGGTTCTTTGTGTGGACAATAATGTCGACAAGGTAAAGACCATGACGGCTGGCAAATTACCTATCTATGAGCCACATTTGGATCAGCTTTTTCAGAGAAACATTCTTTCAGGAAGGTTAAGATTTTCTACCGAACTCAAAGAAGGACTTGACCACTCAGATATTATCATGCTTGCCCTACCTACCCCTGATGGAGGAAATGGATTTGCAGACTTGTCATACGTGTTAAAAGTAAGCAAGGCTATTGGACAACAGATGACCAACTACAAAGTCATAGTTAACAAAAGCACAGTTCCGGTTGGCACTGCAGATAAGGTGAGAGAAGTGGTAAATAAACACACCAATATTGCTTTTGATGTGGTATCAAATCCGGAGTTCCTCAGAGAAGGCTTTGCCGTTGAAGATTTTTTGAAGCCAGAACGTATTATAATTGGATCCCAATCCGATAGAGCAATAGACTTAATGAAGCAGTTGTATCGCCCTTTTGTTCGATCGGGTAATCCTATTTTGGTGATGGACGAAAAATCTTCAGAATTGACCAAATATGCCGCCAATGCCTTTCTGGCAACGAAAATTACTTTTATGAATGAGATTGCCAATTTTTGTGAAAAAGTAGGCGCCGATGTAGATATGGTCAGAAGAGGAGTCGGTACAGATTCGCGAATAGGCAAGCGTTTTTTGTTTCCCGGAATTGGCTATGGAGGATCTTGCTTTCCAAAAGATGTCAAAGCACTTTTTCATTCAGGTCAAGAAGTGGGGCATAATTTCAATATTCTCGAAGCGGTTATCAAGACGAACGACAACCAAAGAACTGTTCTTTTGCCTAGGCTAGAGGCCTTTTTTAAAGGACAACTCAAAGGGAAAAAAATAGCCATTTGGGGACTGGCATTCAAACCTGAAACAGATGACATACGCGAAGCGCCTGCTTTATTTATGATTGATGAGTTGTTGCATCGGGGAGCTAAAATTCAAGTTCACGATCCTGAGGCTATGGCCAATGTCGAAAAAATTTATGGATCAAAAATTGACTATTGTCCAAACATCTATGATGCCGTTAATGGAGTCGATGCTTTGGTGATTTCTACGGAATGGAGTATTTTCAGATCTCCAGACTTCGCTCGAATCAAAAATTTAATGACTACTCCTGCCATTTTCGACGGAAGAAATTTATACGATACAATAACTTTACAAGAGGAAGGTTTTTATTACAGCTCAATAGGTCGAGCCTTGGTTCAACCCCAATAAATGAAGATTTTGACAAACAAGAATCAACGCGTTTTGATTACTGGGGCTGCTGGTTTTTTGGGCTCCCACCTTTGCGACCGGTTTGTTTCAGAAGGCTTTCATGTCATTGGGATGGACAATTTTATTACTGGCCATAAGGCAAATTTGGAACACCTAAGAGGAAATCCAAATTTTGAATTTTTTGAACACGACATCACCAATTTTATAAAAATCGAAGGACCTATTGACTATATCATGCATTTTGCATCTCCTGCGAGTCCAATCGACTATGTCAAAATTCCGATTCAAACCCTTAAAGTGGGGTCTTTAGGCACTCACAATTTACTTGGGTTAGCCAAGGCCAAAGGAGCGCGCATTTTAATCGCTTCCACCTCAGAAATTTATGGAGACCCTTTGGTACACCCCCAATCTGAAACTTATTTCGGAAATGTCAACACAATTGGGCCAAGGGGGGTATATGATGAGGCAAAGCGATTCCAAGAATCTTTGGTCATGGCCTATCACAGGGTTCATGGTTTAGAAACGCGAATAGCCAGAATTTTTAACACCTATGGGCCAAGAATGCGCTTGAATGATGGGCGTGTGGTACCGGCCTTTATAGGACAGGCCTTGCGAGGCGAAGATCTCACCGTTTTTGGAGATGGCAAGCAAACCCGATCCTTCTGCTATGTAGATGACATGATCGAGGGTTTATACAGATTGCTGTTTTCAAATTATTTTGAGCCCGTCAATTTGGGCAATCCAGACGAACTGACAATTCTCGATTTCGCTCATGAAATATTAGAGCTGTCAAAGAGTAACAGTAAGATAAGGTATATGGAATTGACAGAAAACGATCCGCTTCAGCGGCAGCCAGACATTCGCTTGGCTCAGGATCTTTTAGATTGGAAACCTGTCATTTCAAGAAAGGTTGGGATTTCAAATACTTTTACTTATTTCGCTGCGTTACCAAGAGAACAACTGCTTAGAAAAGAGCACAAGGATTTTACCTCCCGAAATAAAGAAAAGTGACGATAAGACAAGGCCGGTATTCTAAATTTCTTCGCCCCATTTCATATATCATTGACCTCACCTTGGTCAATGGATTGGGTTATTTGATGTTTTTTAGACACGAAGATGGCATGAATTTTTTTCTTTTTGCTTCCATATCGTGGGTTGTGATCTCAATAATATCGCCGTTCTATGAAGTCTATCGTTTTACTAGGCTGACCGTTATTTTTACAAAAATAGTTAAGCAGCTAATTGTTTTTGCCTTAGTAGTATTGTCAATTTCAGCACTTTGGGACTTTGACAGCATGACTCCCGCAGTAATCGGACAGTATATTATAGCCCTATTCATTTGTGTTAGTCTGGCAAAGTATTTTGTTTATTTTGCTTTGCAGCGCTATAGATCCGATTTTGGGGGCAATTTCAGAAGAACAGTAGTTGTCGGAAGCAACGGAAACGTGAACAATTTAGAACACTTTTTTAAAGAAAATCCTGAATATGGATACAAACTCCATGCGACGATGACTTTTCGAGGACCAAATGCAATTTCCGTAGAAGAGTGTTGTCGCTTTATTTTGGAGCACAATATTGACGAGATTTATTGTTCCGAGAAGGAACTGAATCCAGAGCAACTTAATGCTTTAATTGATTTTGCAGATAACAATTTGAAGATTATTAAGTTTTTGCCTGACGAAAAACGCTTGTCTTCACAAAGTCTTACACGCGACTATTATGACTATATTCCTGTGGTGTCGTTGAGACATATGCCCCTAGAAATTCCTATAAACCGCCAGCTCAAAAGAGGTTTCGATATTTTATTCTCCATTATGGTGATGGTCCTTTTGCTCTCTTGGTTAATCCCGATATTAGGGATACTGATAAAACTAGAAACCAAAGGTCCGATATTGTTCAAGCAAAAGAGAAACGGCTTTAACAATCATGAATTTACTTGCTATAAATTTCGAAGCATGATATTGAACGATGAGGCCGATTTGATTCAAGTAACCAAGGGTGATGAGAGAGTGACCCGAGTAGGTCGATTGTTACGCCGCACGAGCGTGGACGAATTGCCTCAATTTATCAATGTTTTTTTGGGAGACATGTCGGTGGTTGGGCCCCGTCCCCACATGGTTTCACACTCTCAGATGTACGCTAGTTCGGTTGATAAATTTATGGTAAGGCACTTTGTTAAACCAGGAATCACAGGATTGGCCCAAATCAAAGGGTTCAGAGGAGAGGTTGAGTCTCCTGTCGACATCATTAATCGCGTCAAATATGACATTTTTTACATTGAAAATTGGTCTCCATTGTTAGATTTTAAGATAATTTTGCAGACAATGTATAAGTTCATTCGAGGAGACAAAAAAGCCTATTAGCATGAGAATTTTAATATTGGGATCTGGCGGCAGAGAACACACCTTAGCCTGGAAAATGTCCCAGAGTCCATTATGTGATTCGCTTTTCGTAGCCCCAGGAAACTCCGGAACAGGGCAGGTAGCCACTAACATTGAGATTGATCCAACAAATTTTGAAGCCGTAATTGGCTTTGTGAAGAGCGAAGCCATTGACATGGTGGTTGTTGGCCCCGAAGCCCCATTGGTTCATGGAATTCATGACGCTATAAAGTCAAACAAAGCACTGAAAAACGTTGCGGTTATCGGTCCGGCCAAGGCGGCGGCAGAGCTCGAAGGCAGCAAGGCCTTTGCAAAAGCGTTTATGAATCGACACAATATTCCTACTGCGGCTTATGATGTTTTCACTGTAGAAACTCTTGAAAACGGCCTTCAATTTTTATCTACTCTGAAGCCGCCCTATGTCTTGAAGGCTGATGGACTGGCTGCCGGTAAGGGGGTCTTGATTATCGATAATCTGAATGAAGCACAAGCCGTTCTCAAGGATATGCTAGAGAACCAAACTTTTGGTGAAGCCAGCCGAACCGTAGTTATTGAGGAGTTTTTGTCGGGAATAGAGTTGAGCTGTTTTGTACTTACCGATGGCAAGAGTTATAAAATTCTGCCTATGGCGAAAGATTATAAGCGCATTGGAGAAGGCGATACTGGGCTAAATACTGGAGGAATGGGTGCCGTTTCTCCTGTGCCTTTTGTAGATGAGGTTTTTTTTAACAAGGTAGAGTCACGCATCGTGAGACCAACTATTGCTGGACTTCAAAAGGACCAATTGCCTTATGTGGGAGTTGTCTTTATCGGGCTCATTAAGGTAAAGGACGACCCATTTGTTATTGAATATAATGTTCGTTTTGGCGATCCCGAAACTGAGGTGGTTGTTCCTCGAATTAAGACAGATTTGGTAGAACTTTTTGTATCTCTAAATGAAGGCAGGCTTAAGGATTATCAATTAGAGATAGACGAACGCACTTCAGCAACCGTTATGATGGTGTCAGGTGGGTATCCGGGACACTACCAAAATGGTAAGGAAATTAGCGGTCTTGACGATGTGGCTGGTGTGCATCTTTTTCATGCTGGCGCTATAAAGAAGAATGACAAAACTGTAACCAATGGAGGAAGGGTAATGGCCGTATCAGCTTTTGGAGAAAATCATAAAGTCGCAACCAAAAAAATCTACGATCAAATTGACACAATCAAATTTGATGGAAGATATTACCGAAAAGATATAGGATTTGATTTATAGGTAGGAATGTGCCGAAATGGATTTGTCCTCTTCGCCGTTTTTGTCATACCGATTCAATTGTGACATCCAATAAGTAAATGCAACTAATCCAATTACCGCAAACAACCAAGTCATTACGTTAGCAGCCCACCAATTGTCCAATTCGATTTCGGCTAGAAAAGAAAAGGGAACAAACAAAACATTGGTAAACAAATCTCCCAAGGCTGTAAAAAATGCTGTCATTGCAATATTAATTTATGGCGGTAAAGATAACAAAGCTGAATGGTCCAACCAAAACATATTATTGGCATTGCCTAAAATTAAGAGTTTCTTCAATTCAAGTTATATTTGCATCAAATAAGTATTCCATGATTGCAGCAAAGGCCAACGATATTTTTCAAAAAGCAATTTCTGATTATAAAGTTTTGAACAGGGTAGAACAACCATTTATAAACCCGATAGACCACAACAAGGATCCGTTGGGGCACTTGTTTTATCGCAAGTGCTGGATCGATACCGTTCAGTGGGCCTATGAAGACATTATCCGCGATCCAAACATTGACCCCAAAAAAGCTCTTGATTTGAAAAGAAAAATAGATGCCTCCAATCAAGACCGAACAGACACTGTAGAATATATCGATGGATATTTTTTAAAGCAATTCGAATCGATCCAACCCAGAAAGGAAGCTACAATCAATTCAGAAAGTCCAGCTTGGGCGCTTGACCGACTGTCAATTTTGGCCTTAAAGATCTATCATATGGAGCTAGAAACTCTGAGAGAGGATGCTTCGGAGAACCACAAATTGGCTTGTCAAAAAAAACTGAACGTACTCCTGGAGCAAAGGGTCGATTTGTCACAAGCCATCGATGAACTGATTAGTGACATTTCTTCTGGCAATAAATTCATGAAGGTTTATAAGCAGATGAAAATGTATAACGACGAGGAGCTGAATCCAATTTTAAGAAAGCTTAAATCTTAATTGACGAACACCAATCTACATATTTTAGCCATACGTCTTTCTTCAATGGGTGATGTTGCCATGACTGTGCCCGTACTTGCCGCCATGCGCAATCAATTCCCGACGGTTCAAATTACTGTTGTCACAAAGAAGGCCTTTGTGCCTATCTTCAGTCATCTTGAGAATGTGTCGGTGTTCTCTGTAGACTTTCGTGAGAAACACCGAGGAGTAATAGGGTTATGGCGATTGTCTAAGGCAATTAAAGCATTGAAACCAACGATGATTGCCGACTTACACAATGTTTTGCGGACAAAGTTGTTGCGACTTTTTTTGAAAGACTACAAGTGGGCTATAATCGATAAGGGAAGAAAGGAAAAGTATTTGGCAGTGAACCAAGGAACCGAAGATCAGTTAAAAGTCACTCATGAAAGGTATGCCGATGTATTTAGGAATCTTGGGTTCAAATTGAATCTTGCAGAGTTTATTTTACCAAGAACAAAACTCAATCTGCCCTCAAGCATTCAAAAAAATCCAAAGGAAAAGTTGATTGGATTTGCCCCTTTTGCAGGGTACATTGGCAAAACATACCCCCTAGATCTTGCAAGCCAATTGATAGCTCGATTAGAAAAGCATAGCGCCGTAGTTTTATTTGGCGGGGGAGACGAAGAAGTAAAAGCGCTAAATGACTTGGCTTCCCAATTTGAAAAAGTGACATGCTTCGCTGGACAGTTAAATTTATCAGAAGAAATTCAACTCATGTCAAATCTTGATCTGATGATTGCTATGGACTCTAGCAACGGTCACTTAGCGGCCATGCTTGGCGTGGAGGTTATTACTGTTTGGGGCATCACACATCCACTGTTGGGATTCGCACCTTTCGGTCAGCCTGGCAGCAACAGTTTGATGGCAGACAAGACCAAATTTAATAAAATACCCACCTCCGTTTATGGCAACAAAATGCCTCAGGGCTATGAAAACGCCATAAGAACCGTTACCCCCGAAATGATCGATCAACTGGTGCTAGAAAGGCTTAAACATCGTCATAGTCCACCGTCAGAGATGGACTTGTAGGACGAGATTGGCAAGTCAAAATATAGCCCAATTTCAAATCGGCGTCGGTGAGCACGTTGTTTTGAACCATTTCGACATTTCCTTCAGTCACTTTGGCAATACAGCTGCTGCAAACACCTCCTTTGCATGAGTAGGGGGCGTCTAAATCTTTCGCCAGGGCAGCATCTAACACAAATTGATTGCGACTCATCTCAAATTCGACAGATTCGCCATCTAAAACTAAAGTAATCTTGGTTTTACCATCAGAAACAGCCAAACTGTCGGAAGCTTCTGTTGGAACAAAAAACAATTCATGTTGGACGTTAGTTTCAGGGTGACCCAGGGCCGACAGTTTTCCCTTAACCTCTTGAACCATGTCGTTTGGTCCACAAAGATAGAAGCGACTCCTCCCGACCTGAAGAGAAAAGTCCTGCAAAAATGACTCTATTTTTTGCGCATTAATTCTGCCGACACCCGCTTCAGGCATTTCAACTCTACTGAAAATCCATTGCAAGTGCAATCGGTCGTGGTAAGTGTTCTTTAACATCTTGAGGGCAGATAGAAACATACTGTCTTCCGGGGTTTTATTGCCATAAATCAGATAGGCCTTCCCTTTGGAATGTTCTAAAAAATGCTGTAACAAACTCATTATTGGGGTGATTCCGCTTCCAGCTGCAATTCCCACAAACGTTTGAGTGTCTTGTTCTAAAACGAATCTGCCTTGAGGAGTTCTAACCTGCAGGATGTCACCAACTTTTAAAGTCTGAGCGTAGCTTGAAAACAACCCCCCGTTTAACCTTTTTATTCCAACGGACAATTCGCCAGAAGAAGGGCTGCTGCAAATTGAATAATCTCGAATAACCGTTTCCCCATTGATGACTGCCTTAAGGCTCAAATATTGACCTGCGAAAAAACTATATGCTGTTTTTAGCTCTTGGGGTATGGTAAAAGTAATTTTTACAGAATCTTTGGTTACCGGAACTACGGCATTAATTTGAAGTTGGTGAAATTGGCTCATCGGGTGAATTTGTCGTCAAAAATAAACAACTTAAATTTTTTTAGTTAAATTAGTGCTTGTCTTTTTACCCTAAATTCTATTAGTCTCCATGCAGATTGCCGATTTTTTTAGACTTGAATGGCTCCAATTTATTCGTGCGGCCTATTTTCAAAAGAGTCTAGCGTTAAAAATTCTAATTGGCTTTTTGGTGCTTTATTTTGGAGGAACTGCTGTGTTGCTTGGAGGGGTAATATATTTCATCGCCAAAAAATCTGCTCCAGACGTGGATCCGCTCGTCACCGTCAACAATCTTTTGGTAATCTGGGTAGCCGTAGACCTGTTGTTGAGATACTTTTTACAGCAGCTTCCGGTTTTGAATGTCAAGCCCTTGATGACTTTACCCGTTCGAAGGAATAAAGTGGTTCGCTTTGTTTTGCTTAAGTCCTTAACGTCCTTTTTTAATATTTTACCGCTATTACTTTACATCCCTTTTACGGTTGTTCTATTGGCAAATGATTATGACCCAATTCAAACGCTAGCTTGGTTTTTTGGGATGGTGAGCGTGTCGTTTAGTATAAATTTTACCAACTTTTTAATTAATAAAAACAACACTTTTTTTTACGCCTTGCTGACCATAGTTGCTCTCGGGGTTGGGTTAAATTTCTTTAGTATTTTCGACCCTAGGGTCTTTGCAGGACAGTGCTTTTATGCTTTTTTCGACAAACCCTACTGGGTTGTTGCCCCGATATTGGTGATGTATTTGCTCTATCGAACCAACAAATCTTTGTTGCTCAATGGGTTTTATTTAGACGACATGGTTTCTAAAAAAGTTACCCTGGCTGAAGATGCCGATTTGTCTTGGCTGAAACACTTCGGGCCCGTTGCCCCATTTCTTGAAAATGACATTAGGCTAATCCGTCGCAATGTCAGACCGCGACAAGTGCTTTTGGTGTCGTTTATGTTTTTATTTTACGGACTAATCTTTTACACTCAAGACGTTTATAAGGAAATACCTACCATTTTGGTTTTTGCCTCAATATTTGTTACTGGAGGATTTTTAATGACTTTTGGTCAACAGGTGCCCTCATGGGACAGTCAGTATTACAAACTTTTGATGAGCCAGAACATTCCTTATCGTCAATATTTAAACGCTAAATGGATGCTTATGGTTTTTGGTGTTCTCGTTTCTTTCTTGCTGAGCTTCCCTTATTTGTATTTTGGTTGGGACATTTTCGCTATGATTGCAGCGGGTGCCCTATTTAATGTTGGATTAAATTCCTTCATCACCTTGATTGGCGGGGCGCTCAACAGAACCCCTATCGTTTTAAATGAAAAGGCCAAAGCCTTTGCCAATACCAGTGGTTTCAATCCAACTCAGTTATTGATAGGACTGCCAAAAATCTTTTTACCCATGTTGTTTTTTTATATTCCATATAGGCTCATCAGCTTTGATGCTGGATTGATATGCATCGCCCTAAGTGGCTTGTTGGGATTGGCTTTTCGATCTCAATTTCTCAGTTTGATTGAAAGAATTTATATAAAAGGTAAACACAAAACCATTGCTGCATTTGCACAAGAATCCTAATATTTAGCGCCATGATTGTTGTAGAAAAATTAACCAAAAAATACCTAAATGTTGAGGTTCTAAATATTGACGAGCTGTCTATTCCTAAGGGACAAAGTTTTGGGTTGGTTGGAAATAACGGAGCAGGCAAAACAACGTTTTTCAGTCTGTTGTTAGACCTAATCAGACCAACCACAGGACAAATTCACTCCAAGGGAGTTCGAATCGATGTTTCCGAAGACTGGAAACCTTTTACTTCAGCTTTCTTAGACGAAAGTTTTTTAATCGGGTACTTGACACCTGAAGAGTATTTTGCGTTTATTGGCAAGCTGCGTGGACTTAGCAAAGGTGAAGTGGCAGAGTTTACGTCTAAATTTGAAGGGTTTTTTAACGATGAAATACTGGGAAAACGCAAATTGTTGAGAGACCTGAGTAAAGGAAATCAGAAAAAAGTAGGGCTAATTGGAGCGCTAATTGGCAACCCAGAAGTGGTCATTTTGGATGAGCCCTTCGCCAATCTTGATCCGTCAACTCAAATAAGATTGAAGCAACTGATCAAATCGGAAACCCAGAATACCCATACTACTTTTTTAATTTCGAGCCACGACCTCACCCATGTCACGGAGGTGTGCGATCGCATCGTGGTTCTCGAAAAAGGGCAGGTTATCAAGGATCTTCAAACCAGTCCAGAAACTCTAAAAGAACTCGAAAAATATTTTTCAGAGCCTCTGGAGGGATAATATTTTTTTACTTACGGGTCGCTTTTGGCAAGGCCTCCCACCCCATATTGAACAAGGTGAACCCAAAAATATCCGCGGCTTGTTCCAGTCGCTTTGAAATAGGTGTTCCAGCACCATGACCTGCGTTTGTTTCGATTCTAATCAACACAGGATTGTTTCCACTTTGCTTGTCTTGTAGCTCTGCTGCGAATTTGAAGGAATGGGCAGGCACCACTCTATCGTCATGGTCACCCGTTGTAATCAATGTAGCGGGATAGTTCGTTCCTATCCGGACGTTCTGAACAGGGGAATAGCCAAGCAGATAGTCAAACATTTCTTTTGAATCGTCGGCGGTACCATAATCATAGGCCCATCCAGCACCGGCAGTAAAGGTGTGATAGCGCAACATGTCTAAAACCCCAACGGCAGGAAGCGCAACTTTCATCAAGTCGGGGCGTTGTGTCATGGTGGCGCCAACTAACAATCCTCCATTACTCCCACCTTGTATGGCCAAATAGTCAGTGGAAGTAACTTTGTTAGCAATCAAATATTCGGCGGCAGCAATGAAATCGTCAAACACATTTTGTTTTTTCATTTGAGTCCCAGCGGTGTGCCACGCTTTTCCGTACTCTCCGCCTCCGCGTAAATTTGGCACCGCATAAACTCCTCCAAGCTCCATCCAAACAGCATTTTGAGGACTAAATGATGGCGTTAGGCTGATGTTAAATCCACCATAGCCGTAAAGAATTGTAGGATTATTGCCGTTGTATTCTAGTCCCTTTTTGTGAGTAATTATCATGGGTATTTTGGTTCCATCCTTAGAGGGGTAAAATACTTGGGAGGAAACGTAATCATCGGAATTGAAATCAATGGCGGGAGACCAATATTTAGAAGAAGTTCTTTCTTTAGGGTTGTAGGAATAGATGACTCCAGGAGTGTGGTAATTCGTAAAACTGTAATACAAAACCTCATCATCCTTTTTGCCAGACCATCCTCCGGCCGAACCAACACCTGGGAGTTTGATTTCCCCTAAGTTGTTGCCGTTTTTATCAAACTGAAATACTTTTGAAGTAGCATCTATCATGTAGGTGGCAAAGAAATAACCGCTACCACTGCTTGGCGAGAGCACATTTTCGGTTTCGGGAATAAAGTCTTTCCAGTTGGACTCCTGAGGGCTTGATGCCATTGTAGTGACCACCTTCTGGTTTGGCGCATTCTTGTTTGTAACCAAGTAGATCAAATCGCCATCAGTATCCAAAACATAACTGTCGCTGCTGTAATCTTCATCAATTTTTACCAAAGGGCTTGAGGGATTGTCAAGGTCTTTTAAAAACAACACATTTCCTGAAGTTGATTTTGCGCCAGAAATAAATAAATATCGGCCATCATCGCTGACGCTGCCACCAACATAACGGTGTTTTTCAGCAGCCGTGCCGCCAAAAACCAATTCGTCCTGTTTTTGAGGGGTGCCTAGTTTATGATAATATAATTTATGCTGATCGGTCATTTCAGACAGTTCACTGCCCTTAGGTTTGTCATAGCTGGAATAGAAGAATCCTTCGTTTTTCTTCCATGAGATTCCACTGAATTTTACGTCAACCAGAGTGTCTTCAACAACCGTTTTGGTCTTAACGTCGAGCACTATTACTTTCCGCCAATCGCTTCCTCCTTCGCTGATGGAATAGGCAACTTTGCCGCCATCTTTGGTAAAACTCATTTCTCCAAGAGAAACGGTGCCATCTTCCGAAAATTTATTTGGATCTAGAAAAACTGAAGTGTTGCCGTTGAGGTCAACTTGATACAATACAAATTGATTTTGAAGGCCGTTATTTTTATAGTAATAGGTATTTTCACCTTCTTTGAAAGGCGAACCAATTTTTTCGTAATTCCAAAGTTTTTCTAGTCGATCTTTCAATTGAGAACGGAAGGGAATGCGATTGAGGTAATCAAAAGTCACCACATTTTGGGCTTTCACCCACTCCGCGGTTTCCTTACTGTTGTCGTCTTCTAGCCAACGGTAGTTGTCGACAACCTCTGTCCCAAAATGCGTCTCCGAAACGGGTATTTTAGTCGTTTCGGGATAAACGGGTGCTGGTGGGGTGGTCTTACAAGAACTCAATAAAATCAATAGGCTAAGTGTGAATAAAGGTTTCATGGCAAATATTTTACTGCAATATAGCAGTTTTATTAGAGGTATAAAGTTTGTGTTGATAAGAAAATTCGTTTCATGAATATTATAAACTATTTAAGAATTAATAAATTTCAGAACTTTACTCAAGTTAACTCGAAGGGAATTAAAAAATACTGTTATTTTCACGTGCTCTATCATAAATGCCTAGTTTTACAGTTATACTATTGAAACAATTTGTCCCCTGTGATTCAAAATAAGACGTATCGCTTTTTATTTATTTGTGCCATGCTGCTCTTTCTTGCTGGGTGTTCTCGAAAGAAAAATACTTTTTTGAGTCGCAACATGTTTGCATTAACGGCTAAATACAACGTCTTGTTCCACGGAAATGAGGCTTTAGATCGGGAAGTTGAACATTTGTTCAGCGCTTACAATGAAAACTACTGGAACATACTGCCTATTGAGCCGCTGACAATCGATGAAGACGCTATCAAAGTCGGAGAATCCGAAAACAGCAATTTTCTGAGGGCCGAAGAAAAGGCGATCAAGGCTGTTCAAAAACACAGTGTTAACGTCAAGGGCAAGGAGTACAATAGTCAGATGGACGATGCCTATATGTTGCTTGGGAAGTCTCGTTATTACGATCAGAGGTTTGTTCCAGCCCTGGAGGCGTTTAACTACATTTTGGCCAAATATCCTGCCAGTGATAAAATTAACATGGCTCTTATTTGGAGAGCAAAAACTAACATCAGGTTGAACAATGAGGCTCAAGCGGTTAAAAATTTAAAACGACTTCTAACGGCAGTTCGACTTCAAGATGAAGAGAGAGCTGAAGGAGAAGCAGCACTGGCACAAGCATATATCAATCTGAACTATTTGGACAGCGCTCAGGTAGCACTTCATGAAGCTTCAAAGGTTGTCAAACAAAACAATCGGAAAGCGAGATATTGGTATATCAAAGGACAACTCTACGAGCAAAGCAATCAATACGACAGCGCCTATTTCTACTTCGAAAAAGTTGTTGAATTGAACAGAAAGATTCCTCGAGGCATGTGGATTCAGGCTCAGTTGCAGCGCTATTCGAACAGTAATCCTCAGGTTGAAGACTCTGTGACCACTGGTGAGTTCTTTACAAAACTTCTTAGAAACAGAGAAAATCGTCCCTATTTGGGAAATATTTATCATGTTTGGGCCAATATTAAACAAAAGCAAGGCTTGAGTGGTCAGGCAAAGGATTTGTATAAAGAATCCTTAAAACTTCCTTCCTCCGACGCTGTTTTACTGGCTCGGAATTACGAAGCAATCGGCAACATCAGTTTCGATCAAGCCCTTTTTAGAGAAGCAGGAGCCTATTTTGACAGTACACTCACGGTATTAGCCCAAGACAGCAAGCCTTTTCGCGCCGTTAAGAGGAAAAGAGACAACTTAGATGAGGTTATTTTCTACGAAAATCAGTTCACTCAAAATGACAGCATCATCAGATTGACAAACATGTCTCTAAATGATCAGCGGGCTTTCGTAAAGGAGTTCGTCGAGGATTTAAGACGTCAAGACGAAAAAAACAAGGCTGCTGGAGAGCAATTAAGAGATGTCAATGCCTCCGCTAGCACGCTATCTACATCCAGTAAATTTTACTTTTATAACACCAACACAGTAGCCTACGGTAAATCGACTTTTGAGTCTATTTGGGGAGGTATCAAGTTCGAAGATAATTGGAGGTGGGCTCCCTCCAAGGCTATTCCTCAAGGCGAGGTGGTCGAATTGAAAGAAAACAAGGAAGAAGATGGCGGACGATATGCTGTTGAAACCTATCTGGCTCAAATTCCAACAGATCCTGTAGTTATTGAAAGTTTAACTCTGGACAGAAATAGAGCTTTGTATCAATTGGGATTGTTGTACAAAGACCGATTTAAGGCGTTTTCAATCGCCCAAAACCGTTTGGAAACCTTGCTAGAGCTTATTGAACCAACAAACAATTTGACCTTACCAGCCACCTATCATTTGTTTCGACTTTACGAAGAATCGAACCAAACCTTGCAGGCCGAAGAAATAAAATCTAAACTCCTAAAGAATTATCCTGATAGTAGATTTGTGTCGTTGATTTTAAATCCAAAAACCGCATTGTCAGAAGCCGAAAATAGTCCTCAGCTTACCTATGACACAATTTATCAGTCTTATGAGGCTGGAGAGTTTGAACAGGTGATTGAACGGTGCGAAAAGGCCATTTTTAATTTTGATGGAGACCCAATGGTTCCGCGCTTTGAAATGCTGGGCCTCTCGGCCGGGGCAAGACTGTTTGGCTTGTCATACTATAAAAAGGGATTACAGCAGTTGTCGGTCAACTATCCAAATAGTGTTGAGGGAAAACACGCCACAGAACTCCTCAAAACTGTCGTTACAGACTTGGAAAACCAAGATTTTGAAGATCAGAATTTGGCGAACGAATTCAAAGTAATATTTACCTTCTCTCGCTCTGAGCAACAAGAAATTGACGCTTTCACCGAGCAACTAAACCGAGCAATAAATCAAGTTAAGTACTTCAATTTGAGCACATCTGTTGAACTTTACGATCAAAATACTACATTTGTTTTGGTAAACGGATTAAAAAGCATTCAAGGCGCTCAAGGATTTGCCGAAATTTTGAAAGATTCTGAGATCAAAATTGACCGAAAATTTTTTTCAATTTCATCTCAAAATTACCAAATTGTGCAAGTGCATAAGAACCTTGAAAAATATTTAGAACAACATTAAAAGATGCTATCAAAATCTAAATTTCAGAACATGGGATTGAATTCAAACACTACTCAACAAAATGTCATTTCTCAAGACACTAAGGTTATTGGCAATATCACCTCAAATTCTCCTATAAGAATCGACGGGATTCTTGAAGGCAATTTGTCAACACAAGGCAAAATTGTGGTTGGTAAAACTGGGTCTATAAAGGGTCAGCTCAAAGGAGCCAACGCAGACATTGAAGGAAAGTTTTCAGGAAAAATCGAATTAACGGGAACTTTGGTGTTGAAAGACACCGCTCATATTGAAGGTGAAGTGATGATTGGAAAATTGTCAGTAGAACCTGGGGCAACTTTCAATGCAAATTGTAGTATGAGAGGGGCAATTAAATCTTTAGGCAATGAACAAGGAGTCTCGTCACCCCAAAAAGACGAGAAAACAGCTTAACAAAGCGCTGATTTTGACTGCTTTTAGCGGCCAAATGGGACTGACCATTTTCTTGTTTGTTAAATTGGGACTTTGGTTAGACTCACACTATAATAATCAACACAAACTTTTTGTCGTTATTTGTTGCTTGGTCGGCATTATCGTTTCTTTCTACTTTTTATTGCGACAATTGAAACAATTTCATTCATGAGCAAAAATGAGCAGAGTCAACGGATAGGGCAATTTTCGATCCAACTATTTTCATTAATGGGCGTTGCCTTTGGCATTCATTGGCTAGTGCTCGTTTTTATTGGCGTCGAACACTCGGAAGCACTGTTGTTTCAAACATATCCGGTGAACCTTTTACTTGCTTGGTCCATTGTTGCACTTATCACAAGATTTCAGAAAGTCGTTAAAAATCAAATAGGATTTCTTTTTCTAGCAGGCAGCACGCTAAAAATCGCTGTCTTTTTTGTGCTATTTCGACCTCAATATTTACTTGATGGTCAGATTTCTGCTCTCGAAAGCACAGGGTTTATTATCCCATATTTGATGGCTTTATTTATAGAAACAAAGTCTTTGGTGCGATTTTTGAGTAAGTAAAATTCTATTTCAAGTTCAATGAATGTTTGTTTTTCCTTACTGGGGTGTTATAAAAATTCTTGCTTATGAAAGCATATTTTAAGACTTTCTTCGTCTTGACCGTGCTGTCGGTTCT
Source organism: Flavobacteriaceae bacterium (assembly GCA_023254815.1). Taxonomy (GTDB): domain Bacteria; phylum Bacteroidota; class Bacteroidia; order Flavobacteriales; family Flavobacteriaceae; genus JALRKI01. Next base: position 3,781 of record JALRKI010000072.1, on the reverse strand, counting down.
TAGTTGCAACGACGATTCTGTTACACCCCAAAAATTGCCAGAACCGAGTATCGTTGGCCTATGGAATGGAGTTGACATTAGTTTTTCTGGCACTTCCTTAATCTTTGAACAGAACCTCGATCAGCCTGTCAATCTAATATCCGTAGGGTATGATGAAGACTTTTCTTTTAACATTCAAGAAAACCCAAATCAACTTATCACAGAAGGCGTCTATGGGGTGCTTTGCACCCTGAGCGACTCGGAATCCTCCGGAGATTATATGATCTCTGGAAACACTATGGGAGGGGTATCGTTGTGGTCAAAAATTGGAGATCTTTTTACTACAGAATTTCAAGGAGAAATCACAATTTTCACTATAGATGTTTTGACTGAAGCCAATTTGGTGATTTCGGCTGTAGTCCCTTTCGAACAACTTATGATTCCAATGGATTTGCAGGGCGATGTATTGCTGACTCTCGAGTTCGAGCGTATGTAATTCTAAGGTTTTGGCACGAAAAATAGCGGCAAAATCAATGTAAAATAAAGCAGAAATATTCTTTTTTGTTTAATTCATAAAACCATACCTTTGCAGCGATTTAAAGCAGTCGAAATCGCGCATAATGGATAGAGCATTCAAGTACAATCTTTTTTTGAGCATTTTCCTAGGATTTACTTCCATTCTAACTGCGTCGACAGAACCTTCAGGAACAGACAAAAAGACTGAAATTAAAGCCTATATCAACCATCACCTTAAAGACTCCTACGACTTTAGTATTACCTCATACACTGACGATCAAGGTCAACACCAATATATCGGTTTTTCTTTACCAATTATTCTTTGGGACAATGGACTAAAGGTTTTCTCTTCGTCTAAATTTCATCATGGCGAAACCGTGGCCGAGGTAGATGGTAATTTTTATGCCATCGAGCATAACAAAATATACAAGACAGACGAGAAGGGTACAATCAACTACGACGAGCATCATCACCCGAAAAATGCCAAACCTTTAGATTTTTCAATCACCAAAAGCGTAGTCATGATTTTGATTACTGGAGCGCTCATGTTTTTCTTGTTTAGAAACTTGGCCCGATCCTATGCGTCAAACGGCAGTATTGCAAAAGGAGCTGGTCGTTTTTTTGAACCAATTGTCTTATACATTAGAGACGATATTGCCATCCCCAACATTGGCCAAAAACACTATAAGCGTTACATGAGCTATTTGTTGACTATATTTTTCTTTATTTGGTTCTTGAATATTTTTGGCCTAACACCCCTGGGAGTCAATGTTACAGGAAACATTGCAATTACTTTTTCATTAGCTCTCTTGACTTTTTTGATTACTAATTTTACCGGTAATAAAAACTACTGGAAACATATTTTTTGGATGCCGGGAGTTCCGGTACCAATGAAAATTATTTTAGCCCCTATTGAATTGTTAGGGGTATTTATCAAACCATTTTCGCTCTTAATTCGTTTGTATGCCAACATGCAAGCGGGTCACATTGTGTTAATGAGTTTGATTGGACTGATGTTCATTTTCAAAAGCTGGCTGGGAAGTTCACTGTCGTTTGGATTGGCGTTTGCCATTTCATTGATAGAAGTACTGGTGGCCTTGTTGCAAGCCTATATTTTTACAATGCTGTCGGCCTTGTATTTTGGATTTGCAGTAGAAGAACATCACGACGAAGCGCATTAGAAGTAAGTTGAATGTTTAATTTTTAATATATATATCATGGAAATTCCAGCAATTGTAGGTGCAGGTTTAGTAGTAATTGGAGTAGGTATGGGCATCGGTCGTATCGGTGGTTCCGCAATGGAAGCTATTGCGCGTCAGCCTGAAGCTTATGGAAAAATTCAAACTGCTATGCTTATTGCAGCTGCCCTTATTGAAGGTATTGGTTTCGCAGCCTTGTTCGCTGTTTAATGAATGCTTAAACAATCTTGTAGCGGTTGGCTGCAAGATTGTTTTTTATTAAAAATTGAAGCAATTAAAGTTTAGATTATGGAAAAGCTATTAGAAGAATTTTCGCTCGGCCTGTTTGTATGGCAATCGCTTGCTTTTGTCATTCTATTGTTTTTGTTAAAAAAATTCGCCTGGAAGCCCATTCTTGAGGCTGTCGACGAACGCGAACAAGGCATCAAATCTGCCCTAGAGTCGGCAGAAAAGGCCAAGCTTGAAATGGAAAATCTTCAAGCCGATAACGAGAAGTTATTAAAGGAGGCTCGTTTAGAAAGAGATGCCATGTTGAAGGAGGCCCGCGACATGAAAAATAGGATGATTGAGGAGGCCAAAGACGAGGCAAGAGATGAAGCCACAAAATTAATGCAACAAGCACAGCAAGCCATCATTTCCGAAAAGCATGCGGCGATTGCTGAATTAAAGTCTCAAGTGGCTTTGTTGTCTATAGATATTGCCGAAAAAGTGTTAAAGTCTGAGTTGGCTAACGAACAAAAACAAACGGCCTTAGTTGAATCGTTACTAAAAGACGCCAAAATTAATTAAAAATGTCAGGAAATCGCGCCGCTTTAAGATATGCCAAAGCTCTGTTGATTGCTGCTCAAGAACAGCAAGTAGCTCAAGAAGTTTTTGACGACATGGCGTTGATTTCAGAATCTGTTCAGGCTTCCACTGACCTTGAGAAATTATTAGTAAGTGCTGTTGTCAAAGGAAGTGTAAAATTGAAAGTTCTCAAATTGGGATTTCCTGAAGTCAATTCGCTTACGGTCAAGTTGTTTGAATTACTGGACACCAATAACCGAATGGCTTTGATGTTGGAAGTGGCCAAAGCCTATGTGGTTGCATTTGATTTGTCACAGGGTAAAATAACAGCACACGTCACAACAGCAGTTCCAATGACCCCAGCTTTGGAGGCGCAAGTTTTGACAAAGGTCAAGGCCTTGACAAATAAAATTGTAAACCTAGAGCAAGTGGTTGATCCAAATATTGTTGGAGGATTTGTTTTACGCATAGGGGACCAACAATACGATGCAAGCATCACCAATCAATTGAACCAATTAGAAAGAGTATTATTAACATCATAATAGAATCATGTCAAACGTTAAACCGGCTGAAATTTCAGCAATTTTAAAACAACAATTAGACGGCGTTCATTCGGGAGCCACCCTAGATGAGGTGGGAACCGTTTTGACCATTGGTGACGGGATTGCCCGGGTATATGGGTTATCAAACGCCCAATATGGTGAACTTGTAGATTTTGGAAATGGCCTTGAAGGTATTGTTTTGAACTTAGAGGAAGACAATGTTGGTGTAGTCATGTTAGGGCCTTCTCAAACCATTAAAGAAGGAGCTACAGTAAAGCGTACTGAACGCATTGCGTCAATCAAAGTTGGTGACGACATGGTAGGAAGGGTTGTCGACACCTTGGGAAATCCCATCGACGGAAAGGGTCCAATTGGAGGTAAATTGTACGAAATGCCTTTGGAACGCAAAGCTCCGGGCGTTATTTTCCGCCAGCCTGTAGATGAACCACTACAAACGGGAATCAAGTCTATTGACGCTATGATTCCAGTCGGAAGAGGACAACGAGAACTAGTTATTGGAGACCGCCAAACGGGTAAAACCACAGTTTGTATTGACACCATTTTAAATCAGAAAGAGTTTTTTGATGCCGGCGAGCCAGTTTTCTGTGTTTATGTCGCCATAGGTCAAAAAGCCTCAACAGTGGCCGGAATTGCAAAAACTTTAGAAGACAAAGGCGCACTGGCCTACACCGTTATTGTGGCTGCCAATGCTTCTGATCCAGCTCCGATGCAAGTCTATGCTCCTTTTGCTGGCGCTGC